>JANQET010000093.1 GCA_028278265.1 Myxococcota bacterium | reverse complement strand
CCCGGGATCGACGAGAACGTGCTCGAGCGGCTCTTCGAGCCTCAGTTCTCGACCAAGACCTCGGGCAGCGGGCTCGGGTTGGCCATCTGTCGCTCGATGCGTGGCGGAGCTTGAGAGATGTGATCGAAGATGTGGATGATCCGAGCCGAGTGGACAGCAGCATCATGACCCGCCTGATGGGCCGGGCCCTGGCTGCGGATGATCCGGCCGCCGCTTTGTCCGGGCTCAGCCGAATCGGCGGAGCAGTCGAGCCGCTGGAGGCCAAGCAGCGGGTGTTGCGGAGCCTGGCCTACATGGACGACATCGTCATGCCCGGGCAGCGGGTCGGGGACATCGTGTCGTCGACGCAACGGTTGCTCGATTCGGACCTGCCGCCGGAGTTGAATGGGCGTATGATCGAAGCGGGCCTGGGGGCCTCGCCGGCAGATCGGGCCCGGGTGATGGACCGTCTGGGCCAGCTGGCCGAGCGCACCGGCGATCCCCGGGTGCTCGGGGCGGTGGCGGATCGGCTCAACGGCGCGGCCGGCCGCAATGCCATGTCACCGGCCCACCGGGCGGATTTTTTGGCGAGGATGAACGATTTGGCGGATCAGACCAACGCCCTGGTGGCCAAGCACCCCCAATACGAAGCCGCGGCCCGGGAGATGATGCTCGGGGCGACCGATGCCCACCTCTACGACACCTACATCGACGGGCTGACCGGCAGCGACGGGTTGATCCCCTCCCTGAGGGATTACGCTGACAGCAAGGCCTCCTCCACCGTGCAGGAGATGAACGATCTGCTGAACCCGGCGAACCTGGACGACCCGAGCCTCAGGGGGGTGGTCGAAGGGGCCCCGCTTTCATCGGCCGATCATGTCGGCCATCTGGGAACCGGCACCGAGGGATCGTCCCGGGCGCTGATCGATGCGTTGCAGGCGGATCACGCTGCCCGGGAACTGGACAGCCTGGCCAGCCGGCTGCGCCACCTCACCGACGAGAGCATCAAGGATCCCGGCGGGTTGGGGGCCAGTGCCCGGTCGGTGATGGAGGATATCACCACCAAGCTGCAGGGCATGGACATCGATTCAATGCCCCCCCACCTCCAGCGATCGATGCGGGATATCATCGATACGGTGCGGGACTTCAACCGCACGATCAACGATACCCATACGATCATCCCCGGCGAGCGGCGCATCTCCGACGAGCTCTACGATTTCCTCAGGGGCAAAACCCCATCCAAAGAGATTCGCGACGAGGTCAATATCGATCCGGCCACGGGCACCCGGTTTACCCCTCCCTACCCGGATCCGGCGCTGCCCGGGCTGACCGTGACCAAGTCCCTGCACGCGGATCACATCGTGTCGATGGACACGATCGCCCGCATGCGGGGCTTCGAGCTGCTCACCACGGCGGAAAAGTTGCGAATTTTGAACGATTCGGACAACTTCATCGGGTTGAGCGAAACCGCCAACACCTCCAAGGGATCGAAATCGTTCGAGGAGTGGACCACCTATGACAAGGGGGGCATCGACGTGGATCCCGATTTCAGGGACCGCATGATTCAACGGGAGCGGGACACCCGGGGGGTGCTGGAGGGGAGAATCGAGGATATTCTCGCCGCGCGAGGGGTCCCCTTGCCCGATGTTTAGGAGATATTGGAGAGGATAATGCTGGAGTACTTGAGCCGATATGCAGGGGATGTGACGATTCTAACCCCCGAGTTGGTCGAACAAGAGGAGTTGGACCGCTGGCCCGAGCAGTGGCGATCCATCCTGGGCGCCGCGCCAAAGGAGCGAATCGACCAGACCCTGGCCATGTGGAAACCCTTTTCCCAGGAGCTGCAGTCTTTGCTGGCCTATCTGACAAAGCACCTGGAGCGGGTCGAGGTGGTTCGATCGTCCCGGGGGATTAGTTTGATCTATGGGATACGGGCCGGTGACGGCTCGTTGATGTATTACGAAGGGAAGCTCCCCACCGGAGAGGTGCCCGACGACAAACAGCCCCTGTGGGAGGCGCTGCCCCGGGCGCTGCGGGCGTTCTACGAGAAGCTGCACAACGGTTGGTACTACTTTGCCTCCGAGTCGATGGGCCTGGTCCCCCGAAACGATGTGATCGTGCTGGGGGATCTGGAGTGGGGCATTTTGGAGAGCCTCGACACGGTTCCGGTCGGGCTCGACCAATCATTGGGATTGTTTCACAACGGCAGCGGGGATTACGTCTGCATCGAAAAGCGGGAGGCCGGGCCGAGGGGATTTCTCTGGTTTCACGACAGCGCGCCCCGCACCGATATCGAGTTCTGGCCGGTGGTGGACTCCTGGCTCTGCATCGGGCTCGAAGGGTAATCCGTGGAACGAGTGATTCCGCTTTCCCCCGACTCCGGGATCGAGACCGCCCACCGCTGCCTCGAGCAGCTGGGGTGTCGGCAGGTGGCGTCCCACGAGACCGATGGAGAAATGGTCACCAGTTGGAATCTGCCGGACAACCGGGGGGAGGGGGAGCTGGTCTTCGAGAGGCAGCTGCAAGTAGGGTACTTCTGTCTGCGGCTCGAAGAGCAGGGGGATGATTTCGAAGCGAGATGGGTCGAGGTGTGTCCCCCGCCCGAGGAGCGGGAGGTGGCAGCCCTGTTGAACAGCGCGACGGTCCAGGAGCGGCGACAGGCCCTGCGCCTGGTGGCGCTCGGCGGTTTTGACGCGCTGATGCCGGCGGTGAAACAGCTGTGCCGGGATCCGGACGAGCGGGTGGCCCACGAGGCAACGGCGGTGATGGACGACTACATGGGGGATGCCAAAGATCCCCTGTCGATGTTCACCGGATCGCTCCACCCCGAGGACCGCCGGCAGATCGTGCGCTGGTTGATTCGGGACGCTGCCGACCGGCATCAGCCGGTAAACCGGACGATTGAACAGCTGTTGCGACAAGCCCTGGGGGATGTGGACTGGGAAGTGCGGGTGAGCGCGATGATCGCCTGTGCGCGATTTCGCGCGTCTGATCTGCTCAGAGAGATGGCCGCCTGCCAGCTCAACATCCCTGCGGCCCGGTTGCCCCGCAAGTTGGATCGGGAGTTGGTGCACGGCATCGGTCAGGTGGCGTTGATGCAAGCACAGGGCGTCACCCCCAAGGGGATATCCGAGCACAACGCCAAGCACCGGCGCTGGCAGCACCTCTACGACCGGGTGGCCGCCCGCTCAGCGGCGCTGGAGGATGTGATCGACCATATCGTTCACTATTTCAGCACCCCCACCGAACCGGCCCCCCTGGGCCAGGCCGAGGAAAACCGGGTTGCCCTGGAACCGAGGGACGGGAGCTACTTTCTGCCCCGGACCGGGGTCGAGATGGTGTGGGTGCCGGCAGGGACGTATCTCCTGGGGGATGCGGATGCCCGCACCACCTCCCTGAGACGAGAGACCCATCCCGGCTTTTTCATCGCCAGGACAGCCCTGTTCGAAAGCAGAGACGAGCTGAAGCTGCTGACCTGGCCGGAGGCGACCGAGACCGTCGAGCGATTGAAGCAGGACACCGGTCTTGACACCTTGGGGATAGGGACAACCACCCAATGGCAAATGGCCGCGCGGGGAACCGATGGCCGCCCCTATCCCTGGGGCTGGGGTGTCGAAGCGGACTGGTCGGTTCGCAGCGCGCCGAGCGGACTGGCCATCTTCTGGTCCGAGCCGGGGGAGTGGGCATTGGATGGGGAAATTCCGGTCGGCGTCAACCGGCGGGGCCGACGGGTCGCCGACATCCGACCCGACGAGGAAGAATCTCCGTCAGGCACCAAGGCCCTGCGCATCGTTTACAATCCTCGATGAGGTGGACGGGTAGCCGAAGGGGTTGTCGAAGGGGTTGTTTGACGGTTTTCTGACTGTCTTACATTTCAATAGAATACAAACCACTCAACAATGCACAGTTTTATAGATTCCCGCGCTTGGCGGGTGTTGCAACCGGAAAATGGATTTGGTCCAAGGGTTTCGTTATTGGGGTAATTGATATATGAAAGACTCTATGGACCCCATTACCAACAGCAGCGATATCGACGAGTTCAGACGGGCGTTGGCGCGCGTTCCTTGGTTTTCGTCTCCGGGGGCACCAGTGTCGGGGGCGATCTGTATTGAGGATTGGGATGACTGGCCCGGGCCGGAGGATCGCAGCGTTGTTTCGATTCATTTGGCCCACCAGGCGTGCTTTGATTCGTTCTTTGCCGAGACGGGAGATAAAGAAGGCCTTAAAACGCTCTGGAAGGCGGTCTTGTCCGAGGTGATGGACGCGGCCCGTCACACCGTTCCTTTTGATGAGACTGAAGATTCTTGGCATGGTCCGACGACGGCGGTTTGGCAGGCAGGATGGACCGCGGCGTTGGTGGCGTTGCATCTTGAAGTGCAGCGGGAGATGCCAGCTGATCTGCTGGAACAGTGGAAATGGTTTTGTGCCGGACGGTGGCCCTGTGCCTGGGATGAGCGGAGCGCGGGGTACATCATCTTCTGAAATAACTGCGACCTACCAGATGGAGGAATCACATGACACTTACCGGCGTCCATTTTTTGCTGACGTATACGTGCAACTATGAGTGCGATCATTGCTTCTTGTATTGCAGCCCCAGGGCAGAGGGAACGTTCACCATTGCCCAGGTGCGTCAGGTTCTCGAACAGGCTCAGCAGCTGGGATCTGTTTCGTCGATTTATTTCGAGGGCGGTGAACCGTTTCTCTTTTTCCCGGTAATGGTGGAAAGCCTTCGTCTGGCTCGGGAATTGGGGTTTACCACCGGTGTGGTCACCAACTGCTACTGGGCCACTTCGGCTGACGACGCCCGGCTTTGGTTGAAGCCGATTGTGGCTGTCGGTGTTCACGATTTGAGCCTCAGCGACGATGCATTTCACCACAGCGAGGGGATCGACAGTCCGGCCAAGCTCGCTGCCCGGGGAGCAGCCGATTTGGGCTTGCCGGCGAGCTCCATTTGCATTGAAAAACCGGCAATCCAGGCGCCCCAAGGTGAGAAGGGGCAGCCGGTGGTCGGTGGTGGGGTACTGCTCAAGGGGCGGGCCGCGCAGACGTTGACCGAGGGACTGCCCACCCGGCCGCTGGACAGTTTTTGCACTTGCCCGCACGAGGAGCTGGTGGCGCCCGAGCGGGTGCACGTGGATGTCTGGGGTAACGTTCAGATCTGTCAGGGGCTGAGCATCGGCAATTTGTGGCACACTCCGCTTGACCAACTGATCGCCGCGTACACCCCGGCGAATCACCCGATCAGCGGCCCCCTGGTCAATGGCGGTCCCCGGGCTCTGGCCCAAGAATACGGCGTCGTCCTCGATGGCGAATTCGTCGATGAGTGCCACTACTGTTTTGAGGTCAGAAAAGCGCTCATCGATCGATTTGCCGATCAACTCGCGCCGCGGCAAGTGTACGGTTTGGAAGGGTGACGAAGGGCGCTCTGCCGACCACACTTCTCTCCTCACGCATAACACCTCGGCGCCCACGAGGGGCGCGGTCACGATGTCCTGGCTTTGCCAGGTCCAAGCCCTTTGGGTTGTCGATTGGATGTGGGAAAGGGGTCGCATTTTTATAGTTGACGCTTGAACTGGCGTTTCGCGTTCGATATGGTGTTCGGGTATGACGATTGTTCAGTAATCATAGTCCACTTTTTTTGCGACCTACGTCCGATAGGTGTCGTGCGTCCCGTGGTGGTCTATGAGTCTTTTTGGAAAACCCAAACAACCCTGATGCGTAAATGGTTTACGACCGGATGATGTGGCTTGTCCGGTCTTTTCGAAGAGAAATGAACGCGATGAAACAACACGAAAAATTCGATCACAAAGTTTTACATACACACCGATTTCCCCGCTCGTCCAAATACGAGCTGGAGTGGATGCTCGCCAATGAGATGGGCCCCAATGCGCTTTGGTTGACTGAGGAGCTGTCCAAATACGTCGCCCTGGAAGATGGGTTTCGCGTGCTCGATATGGGGTGTGGCCGGGCCATGACCAGTATTTTTTGGGCCAAGGAGTTTGATGTCAATGTGTTTGCCGCTGACCTGTGGATCTCTGCGGATGACAATTGGCAGCGGGTGGAGGAGGCGGGGTGCTCGCGTTCGGTGTTTCCCCTGCGGGTGGAAGCGAGAAACCTGCCCTTTGCCACGGGCTTCTTTGACACTATTGTCAGTGTCGACTCCTATCAATACTATGGCACCGATGATTTGTATCTGGGCTACATCACGCGTTTTTTAAAAGACGGCGGTCAGCTCGGGTTGGTCATGCCGGCGATGATGCGAGAGTTTGAAACGCCTCCGGAGCACCTGACACGCAAACGGGCGTCGGGAACGGCCTTTTGGGATCCCACCGAGTGCTGGTGTATGCATACCTTAGAATGGTGGCAGCGCCACTTTGAACGGTCTGGGCTGGTGGAGATCGAGAGTGCCGAATACATCGAAGACGGCTGGAAGCTCTGGCGAGATTGGGAGCTGATTCGCAACGGTGGCGGTTTCACCGGGTTCCCCTCGGAAGCGGCTGTCTTGGAAGAGGACGCCGGAGAAAATATCGGGTTCGTCTTGCTGGTGGTAAAAAAAAGACCCCACTCGAGGGGTCGATTCGATCACTCGCTGACCATTCGGCTCTAGATTTAGAAAATCCCCAGGACTTCGCCCGTCCCCAACCAGATTTTCGAGCGCTTGTCTTGCGGTCGAGCTCGTCTGAACGTCGCCGTCATTTCACCGGTTTACAGCCCGGCGGCTTTGAGGAAGGTGGGGAAAGGCTGGCAGCCGACGATGCGTTTTTCGCCGATGAAACAGGTGGGTATCCCCGTCACTTGGCGCTGGGCGGCTTCGACACCGTATTGTTTGACCCGCTCGAGAAACTCGTCACTCTCGGATGCATCTGAGGCTGCTCGGGGATCGAGGCCCACCTGCTCGGCCAGCTCTGCCAGTTGGGTCGGCGATTCGATATCGATCCCGTCCCGCCAATGGGCGGTCATGACCAGGGGTTGGAATTCCTCCAGCTTTCCTTGATCCCGGGCGTATTCGGTCATCGCCAACGCCCGTCGTGTGTTGGGGATTTTTTCGGGTTGACCGAGGGGCACGCCGAATCCGGCGGCAAAGCGACCCAACTGATCGTGAAACGCTGCGGCTCGTGCTGCACCGAAGTAGGCTTGGGCCGTGGTACCGCCAACCGGAATCTCCGGATGGAGCACGAATCCCTGCCACTCCACCTTGAACCCGTATTCTGCTTTCAGTCTGACCAAACTGCTTTGCTCTGCCACATAACAGTATGGTCAGACATAGTCGGAATAGACTGTGATTACTCGATCCATGCTCCGTGTATACGTCAAAATACACCGATTGGCCACACCTTGGCCCCATCCATGTCCCCACCCACAATGAATATCTCGAAATCATTGGGAAAAATACAATTATGCCGCAGGAAATGCGACTTCCTTGCTGATTTGGCCTCGATTGCCGTTCCTATTTGCTGAAATAGATTTCAATTATCTGCCAGACGGTGCGTTGGATGGGTGTGGATTGGTCTTATTTCTCGGATGTCGACTTTGCGTGCGGGGTGACGGTAAATTCGACCTCGGTTTATACACACCGATGCGGCTTCATCCGGGGGAATGGCAATTTATACTGAGATATTTCGTCGATGAAGACTCACGCAGCCCTGTCGTGCCCCACCGGGCGCCACACGGATGGAGGATAACTCCACTGTGGCCACTCGATCGTCGGTCGACGACCTCGCTGGCAGGTCGTGCGGTAATTACCCCAGATCTCTCGGTACTTGCCGTCAAATTCGCGATAAGTTTGCTTGAGCTCTTTCACCCGTTCGCGAGTGTCGGCCGTGAACCGGATTCTGGGGCTGACAGTGGGATCATGAGGTCGGTCGGTCGGCTTTCCGGACAACACCGCTCCCATTCCGAACGCAGGTATGAATTCTCTTTGCTTGGCTATTTCAACTTCTTTGATGCGAACCAACTGTTCAATATTGGCCGCTATCTTCTTCTGGCTGAGTCCCTCCCACATCGGTGGAGTGGCCATCTTGAATGAGAATTCTTCGAAAAATTTGCTCTTGTCCGGTTTGTTTTTCCGATTCCGGCTGGCTTGGAGATACTTGGTCTGATTGAACACCTTTGCCGTGATCGGCATTCCGCTCTTGGACGCTTCAAGACCGTTGAATCCCAACCACTGGTCAGCCCGTTCGGTCAGTCCAGCCTCGACTGAGTTGCAGCAAATGTAAGCAAATCGGTTGAGGAATGTATTCTCCCCTTCGATGACCATGTCGTCATAGTGCCGGGCCCAAAATTTGCCCTTTCGGTCGAGCGTCTTGTTGACCGCTTTGGCGATGTTGGCCTGCATGTAGCACATCAATTGCGCGAGTGATCCGTTGGTATCTTTGGCGAGTAAATGGAAGTGGTTGCTCATGAAGATCACGGCGTACAACTCGATACCGACGCCATACAAGGCCATCGCCTTGGTGAACCACTCTTTGACTATCGAGACAACCGTTGGTGTGGGTAGCATTAAAAACAATTCATGTTCGATACGGTTGGTGACAAAATGAACAGCATCTTTTTCATGCATTCGGACGTAAGCCATGGGCCAATCTCCTTTTGAAGGCCCCTATCGGCCGGTAGGGCCAAAATGGTGCGAAAAAAATGCACGGATGAGAAAAAAAGTTCGCGCCAAAAAAAACGGGAGAACAACGACCCGCCCATTGATCGGTCTGTGGTGCACCAGCGCCGGATCATCGAAAGCCCGCCTGCCTTAAAAAAATTCATCAATAATTTTGCAAGTTACACCGTGGGTGGGGAGGTGTTTTGGGGAGGTGTTTTGCGCTGGTGCTGGACTTTTTTACGATTCTCCAGTTTTGCCCAATTTTGCGTTCCCACTGAGCCGGAGTTGGGTGTTTACCCAAGTGAGCGCCTTCTTGGGCTCGCTTGGCATGATGAATTGAGAGGAGACCATGATGAATAGCATAACTGAATCAACTTGTTCTCAGCGCGCCATCGTTTTCTTGCTGGCCGTTGGCATGGGGACGGTTGCGGGCTGCGCCAGTTCAGGTAGCGCTGATAGTGATAGTGCTTCAATAGAATTCGAACCTGATAACCCGCTTTGTGATCCGGATCGGCTGATTGATGAATCGGATATCTACAAACTGGATGGAAGTCGACTCTACGTGCAAAACCCCACCAGGGGGCTCCATGTGATCGACGTCACCCATCCGGACAGCCCCGAGCTGTTGTCCCGAGTGAGCGGCCTTGGCGGCGGAGCGGGTGAGCTCTATGTGCGCGAGGAACAGGTACTGGTGTTGTTTGACAGTGTGTTCCAGGGGTGTGAGTTGCCCCCGGATTTGGCGAACCTGTGTGACACCGGTGCCATCGATTGCAGCGATGAATACACGGCCGAGGTGGCCGCTGTGGTCTCTGTGGAACAGGATCCCCAATTCACCCGGACCTGTCTCCCCGGTACCATCACCGGCAGCCGGATCGTGGGCAATATTCTCTACGTGGTAATGACCAATGAGTATGTCGAGGAGCCGACCACCTGGATCTTCTCCTTCGACATCTCGTCCCCGGGCGAGCTCACCCGTGTCGATTATGCGGTCATGTCGGGAAACGGTCATGAGATTCACGTCACCGACACCGCCATCTATGTGGCTCAGGACGTGTCATACGCGGCCTGGGAGCACGGCTCCTGTCGGGGAACCACCATCCACTACGTCGACATCGCAGATCCGGCGGGCAACATCCGGGTTCGCGGTCAGATTACGGTTTCCGGTCAGCCGGCCGGCCGATTTCATATGAACGCCTATAACGGCATGTTCAGAATCGTGACCCACAGCATGTGTGATGACGGCACCCAGCTCAACGTCGTGGATGTGTCCAATCCAAATGAGCTCACCCTGCTGGGCTCGCTGGGATACATCGCCCAATACGAAGATCTGCACGCCACCCGCTTTGTAAAAGACAAGGTCTATATTGTCACGTTTGATTCGACCATCTATTTCACTGATCCCCTATGGGTCATCTCCCTCGAAAACCCGGCCTACCCGAAGATCTTAGGACATCTCGAGGTTCCCGGCTGGAGCGATTACGTCTTTCCCCGGGGGGACCGTCTGTTGGCCGTAGGTCGGGGAGACATGGGCTCGCGAATCGCGGCCTCTCTGTTCGATATCAGCGATCCCCACGACCCCCGGGAGTTGCGCCGGCTCGAGTTCGGTGTCGATGACGCCACCTCCGAGGCCAACAGCGATTTCAGGGGGGTGCGCATCGCCGATGATGGCGCTCTGGGAGAAGTGCCGCTGATGGTGGTCCCCTATACCGACAATGTCTGGCACCACGACGGCACCTGCCGGCCGAGCCACCACCTGCAGCTCATCGATATCGAGCGCAACGACCTCAAGCTGCGCGGCCGGATCTCTGAGAATGGGCTCATCCGGCGGTCGGTCCCGGTTGAATCGCGCCTCTACGCTATCACCGACCGCGAAGTGGCCGCCATCGATGTCACCTCCAGGGATACCCCCAGCAACCTGGCGACAGTCAAAGTGGGCGATCCGTCAGATGAATCGGAAGAGTGCACGACCGAACCGTTCGGCTGGTGGGGCATGCCTGGTGAAGATACTGAAGTTTACCCCTTGTTGCCCTGCTCCGTAACAACCCCCGGCGCCACGAAATCGCTGATGACAAAATTGATTGAATTGCTGATAAACGATTGATTGCCAAATTCATCAATAGTTTTGCGATCTTCACCGTGGGTGGGGAGGTGTTGTGGGGAGGTGTTGTGGGTTGATTGAGTTGCTGTTCTAAACTGTTCTCTCATTATCCGAATTTTTTTGGTTGGGGCTTGCCCGCCCTCGGTTTGTGTTTACGAAAGGGGGAACTCGTATTGGAAAGGGTGTAAATGAGTCCTGGGTCAACCATCGCTGTAAATGTCGTCGTTTCCGGGCTGGTGCTGTGGGCGGGTCATGGCGCGACCCGGTTCGGAGAGTTGGCCCCTTCTTGCGGAGGGTGGCGGTGCGAGGCGGCAGGGAGCCAAACCGGAGCAGATGAGCGCTTTTCACCGTCCACCGCTCCACCGACTCCTGCGGCAATTGGCTCCCTCGAACTCGACGACACCTGTCCGGTTGCAGCCCATGGCGCCCTGGTGCAGCTCAGCTCGGGCCCGGCCGCCGAGCAGTACAGATTCTCTCCCATCCGAGCTCCTCCGCACTCGGCGAGCCCGAAGTAGTCTCCAACAAATTGTAGGTGTTGGCTCATGCCCAGCGGAGCGAAAGCATCCCGGGCAAAAATGGAGGAACTCAAATGACTGCACCATTGCAGCTCGTAATCAAAGATATAAACAGAACTGAGAGCATATCGTCATTCATCAAAGAGCGGTTCGCCCGGCTGAGACGGTTGCTGCCCCACATCACCCATGGCCGGGTGGTCCTGTCCAAACCCCACCGCAGCAAGCGCCAAGGTAACGGCTATCGCCTGGGCATCACCCTGGCCCTGCCCAGCAACACCCTGGTGGTGGAAGCGCGCGAAGAGCCGAATCTGTTCAGCGCCATCGCCAAAGGATTCAAGATCCTCGAGCGCCGGCTCAAAACCGAGCACGCCAAACGCTCGGCCCATCCCCCCGGACTTCACCCCCACACTGCCCCGGTGTAGGAACCCGACTCCCCCCTTCATCATCAGAAGATCTCCTCCTTCGTCCAGAACCAGTTCGGGAAAGTCGTGCATTGCCTTGTAATGGTTTGTAATGGTCTGGGATCCGGCGCTGGGATACCGTGGGTCTGGGCATTCGGGAAAACCGAATTTTTTTTGAACGAAAGGAGTCCACCGATGGAAACCAGGCCGATTGAAGGCTCGCCGGTGAAGTGGAAGACAAAGGAGAAAGTCACCACGCGGGTCACAGCAAATGCGATGAAGGCAATTACGGGCCGTACCATGTCAGATGCGTTTGGCGACACCCATGAGAAGCTCGTGGGGGAAAACAACCTGCGGTCAATCTCTTTTCTCGAGCTGGGCATCCAGCTCGCCAAGCCGGTGGCTCACATCACCCTTCCCGGACGTGGGGTGGCCACGGGATTTCTCATTGACGTGGATATTCTGATGACCAATCACCACGTGTTTGGACAGGCCTCGGATGCGGGGGATGCAATTGTTCGGTTCAACTATCAACGGGATCTCTCCGGCAATCTATTGCCGACCGAGCAGTATCGATGCGATCCGGCGAGCTTTTTTCACGCCAACGAAGCGCTCGATTACGCTGTTGTAAGACTGCAGGGGGAGCCGGGCTTCAAGTGGGGATCGATCAATATTCCCGACAGCCCAACCCTCGCTACGGGTCAGGACATCATCATCATCCAACACCCCGGGGGCATGCCCAAGCAGATCGGCATCACCGACAACGAGGTGATGTATGTCGACAATCAAGTGGCCCAGTACCTCACCGACACCATGCCCGGCTCATCCGGATCACCGGTGTTCGACGATCACTGGCGCTTGGTCGCCATTCACCACAGCGGCGGATGGATCCCCGAGCCGAGCACCGGATCGACCCATTTTCGCAACGAGGGCATTTTGATGTCTGCGGTCAAGGCCGACCTGCCGTCGTGGAGTTGATCGACTGAACGCAATCACAACTGTCCTCAAGGGGACAAAAAAGGAGTGAGAAAATGATCGCAAAATTGATGAACCAGATGCCAATGGGGATGTATGACAAAATTCGCAGTATCCCAGACGAGGAAAAAATTAATGGGGATCGACTCGCTGAGATGATCGATGAATGTCGAGACGAGTATCCGGCCTACTTCGACCAAATGAAGCGGTCCGTCCGTCCGGTCACCGAGTCCAGCGAAGCCCATGAACTGGATCCAGTGACGGCGATGGGGATTGGACTGGTGGGGGGCTATGCCGCGACCATGGGTCGCAAGATATACGACGACCATTACAGCGGTAAGAACGACAAAGACAAAAAGAAAAAAGGTAAAAACAAGGAGCTGGCCGAAGAGGTGATGCCGGTGCACACTATCTCAGATGACGACGGATTGCTCCCTCCGTCGATCAAAGATCTGCTCGATCAGAGTGTCCGACAGACAATACCACGCTTCAAGCCGACGGTTCGCCCGAGAAATCCCTTTGACGTGACCACACCAATAGTGGATCACCTGCTGCCCCCCATTCGTCAGCAGCCGGATTGGATTGTACCCCTGCTAGGACCCGTCAAAATGGGTCGAAACGAAATGGCTAATCCTGGTGAGCATGAGGCACTCGTCACCGCAGGGTGCCTGGTGGCCGGCGCCGTGGTCGGAGCGGCCATTGCCGACGGGCACGTGGACAAGGTGATCGACGCCACCCGGGACTACCTGTGTCGAGATAGTAACGGTAAAAAGAAGGGGAAGAAAAAATAGTGCTCCCCTTATCTAGAACCGACCGTAGAGACTCAGCCCCATGCCGTTGGGAGTTGGGGCGACCGCCACACCGAGCTGAAAGTTTTGGTCTCGGCCCTGTCTGTTGTAGAGCTTCCACGATTTCTCAAGTGTCGATGTCTGAAATAGACTCCAAATACCGACCGCCAAGCTGAAGGCCCCGAACACGCCGTAGGCGCCCGAGAAGAAATAGTGATATTTCAACTCATCCGAATTATCGACAAATGTATGGGCGGTCGACAAATAGACAGCAGATCCCAGGAGGACGGCCCCGCTCAACGAGATGAGGAGGCGGCTCTTCAACCGATTTCTGCGGCAGGTCTGTTCGATCTCAAGCTGCCAAGATCGTTCTGTGCGGGCCAGCGCCGCTGCCCGACTCTCCGGGGTGGACTGGTCCAGGGAGAGATAGGTGCGGTGCAGTTTTTCCAGATCGCTGGGCAACAGCAGTTTGGTGAGGCCGTAGCCCAGCCCCAACGCCCCCAGTCCCACCATCCCCCAGTCTGCGCCTGAAGGGGCCTGGCCGTCCACCATCAGATAGCCGCCCACCATGCCAATGACCAACCCGGAGGAAACCATCAGCCGACCGAGGAGCAACCGCCGTTGCCGCTCCAGCGCGGCCGCCAGCTCCAGGTGGGCCTCGAGCCGCGTCACATCCGCCCGGCTGACCCCAAAGACCTGCTTGGCGTGTGGTCTGTACCGTTCAACGTGGGCGCGAAAGGCGTTGCGCCCGAAGGCGGAGGCGAACAGATTGCGAAACACCGGTGCCTCTCCCCGAGTCGAAATCGTCGAGTATTGAGCAGACAATTGGTCATAATTCGAGGAGCCCGCGGTCTGTGTGTCGACCACGCGCACCTCGTTCGCCGGACGGTCGCCTCGGCCCGATACGGTTTCATGTACCGTTAAGGCAGTGTCCATGCGGGGGAGGTTCAGGTTGACGACCGTCCCCTGCTCTTGATGGACGTCCAGCACCCGCACCCCGTTCTGATCGCGAACCGTCAGCCGCCGCGGTTTTTCGGCGTCGAGATTCAGCTGATGACCGGACTCGAATTCTCCGGAGAGGAGGAGCGCGTGACGGTTGCCGCCAGGACCTCGGGCGAATATTTTGGGACGATACAGCTCATTGGTGATTCGTTCGCTGGCCACGTCCACAAATGCCGCCACCTCGGCGTAGGAAATCCCGGATTGGCCGTCCGCATCGGCTCCCCCACGCAATGCCGAGCGGACCTCGTAGCTGAAAATACCCGACTGTAGCTCGCTCCATTCATAGGTCACCGCTTCGGCGCTGGTGGAGATCAGGACCCCCACGTGGGGGTATTTCTCCAGCAGGCTGCCTTCCGCCGGGGTGGCCACTGACCAGCGGCGGACCGTTTTGCCCCGCGGATTGAGCATGAAGAAGGAGTTGCAACTGTCCAGTATCAGATGCACGGTGTCCGCTTTTAACTTGGCGATCACCCCGGTTTCCAAATCTCGTGCGGTCAATCGACTGTCCAACAGCTCGATGAACCCCTGTCCCCGATCCACATCACCGTGACCGGCGAACACCAGATAGAGTTGAACCGCTTTTCCTTCGCTTTTTTCAGCCGCGATGGCATGACCCAACCGCTCGACCGCTTCATCCAATTGGACCCGGGTGGGCGATATCGCCGCGGCAGTCCAGCCGGGAAACAGCCGCCGGGTGCTGGGATCGGGCCGGGTGAGCAAGACCACCCGTTGTCTGCCAAACTTTTCGGAGAACAGTTGGGCGTACTTGATGCCGTCGTCGTCAGCATAGTGCAAATTGGGCCTGGACAGGGTGAGGGAGCGGTTGTTGGTCACCACCAGGGCATAGGCCACTGTTGCCTCGGGGGCTGCCTGCAGCATCACCGGATGGCAGAGGATCACTACTAAAAGAGACAAGCGTAAACCGTTCATTGGCGTTCTCCTGTTACAGCGGTCAGCGCGATCACTTGGACGGTCGATCCTGGAAACGACTGGGAAAGCGTCCCGAGCCCGGTTCGAGCCAGCTGCTGTTCAACCGACCTCACGGTGAGGGGGTGATCGGAAAAGAGGGCCACTACGTGAAACGGTCCAGGGGGGACCTCTGTCGGTGTGACCCCCTCGGGGAGGGGAAAGACGGTCTGGGTCGCGGCGATTTCAATGGAGCGGCCGGCCGGTGGGGATTGTGCGTCCGGATAGTACCACTGCAGGTCACCCCGGCTGTCCAAACCGAACACCATCAAATACCGGCGTTGCCCCGTGCGATTGGAGACGATGAAACTGAACCCATCCCCCTCTGTGAACTGCAGCTCGGTTTGAGCCGGGGTGCGTTTCCACGGTTGGGACTTGGGATGGACAAAAATTTCGACACCGAGATATCGGTTCGCATCCGCGGTGCCTCCCCCTCGTGGGGTGAATTCACCTGGGGTAGGCTCTTCCGGGTTGCCGACGATCAGGACCGCAGTCAGCGCCAGCGTCAGGCTGGCCGCGAGGGCGATGATTTTCACCCGTCGCGACGGGCGAGGGGAGACCTCGATTCTGTCCATCACCTGCTGCGTGAACAGTGGATCGGGTGTCAGGCGAAGGGCCGGTTCGAGGCGACGACGCAATCGATGAAACGATGCCAATCGCTGTCGGGACTCGGGATGGATCGACAGTAACTCCTCCACTTTTTCTGCCTGGTTCCGGGTTACCTCTCCGTCGAGATACGCCACTAAAATCGAATCACTCAGTCGTTCCATCATCGAACCTCCGCCGGTAAAAATCGGCCATCTTCTTGAGGCCGTGGTGGACCCGCGAGCGCGCTGTCGTCGGCTTGCATTTAATGACAAGAGATATTTCCTCATAATCCAACTGGTCGACAAAACGGAGAATGATGGCTGTGCGCTGTTTCTCCGGCAAGCGGGCCAGTGCCCGACGGAGGAGCAGGTTGATTCCCTCTTGCTCCAGGTGTTCCGTGGCGCCCGCAGATACGATGGGCAACTGGTTTGACGCTTTTTCCAGATCCACCGTGCGCCACATTTTTCGGCGGCGCAGCACGTTGAGGCATTTGCTTCTGGCCACTGTATATAGAAACGAGGTAAATGACTTGTCCGGATTGAACGTCTTTCTTCGTTTCCAGAGGATGAGAAACGTCTCTTGGGCCACCTCATCGGCCCGGGCCCGGTTTCCCAGGATTCCCCAACAGAACCGTCGCAGGCCGACCTGGTGGCGTTGAACCAGCAGCGAGAACGCCCGCTTGTCCCCTTCGGCGGCGAGGACCATCAGCACCTGGCTGGTCGGCGCACGCCCTGCGTCCTCGTCGTCTCTGATTAGTCTCAGGTGTGTTTTTTCTTTCTCAGTCATCTCGGGTAGTACCCGCCAGAAGTGTGACTGTTGAAAAAAGATCCCAGAAAACCGCGCGCGGTGCTCTCCAGCCGAGCCAAACCACCGCGTCTGCCATCAGAACATCAATGCCGTACCATTCATTCCGAATCGGGTGAGAGCGTGGGGCTCAAAAAAAAAACGTCACTCGCGGACTTGACAAGTGACCGGTGGTTGCTTAACTGGTGACTAGCGGTCACTTAAGTGTTGGGCCGCTTGAATTTCAACCCTGATGGCAGCTCGGGCTGCTTGCTTCTAAGGAGGATATTATGCGTACTATCAATACATCTGCTCCGGTGTTGGTCACGGGCGGCAACGGGTATATCGCCAGTTGGTTGATCAAGATGTTGCTCGAGGACGGTCATACGGTTCACACCACCGTGCGGGATCCTCGCAATATGACCAAGGTTGAACATTTGACCAAGATGGCGGCCAACGCACCGGGAACATTGAAGATATTCAAGGCCGATCTCTTGACCGAGGGGGCGTTCGACGAGGCGATGCAGGGGTGCGAGCTGGTGATGCACACCGCGTCGCCCTTCATTGTGAGCGGTTTCAAGGACGCCAACGAGGCCCTGGTCCGGCCCGCCAAAGAGGGCACGCGCAATGTGCTCGAGGCGGCCAACCGGGTGTTCGCGGTCAAACGGGTCGTCTTGACGAGTAGCGTGGCGGCGATTTATGGCGACGCCAAGGACATGCAGAACATCCCTCGGGGCTATTTCTCCGAGGAGGACTGGAACACCAGCAGCTCGACCGATCATCAACCCTATTCCTACTCCAAGGTGATCGCCGAAAAAGAGGCCTGGACCATTTGCCGGGCCCAGGATCGCTGGGACATGGTGGTGATCAATCCGAGCATGGTGTACGGGCCCTCGCTCTCGAAATCGAGCGGCTCCACCAGCATTTCGACGATGGTCAATATGGGGGACGGTACGATGAAACTCGGCGTGCCCAAGCTCACCTTGGGGGTGGTGGATGTGCGGGATGTGGCCCTAGCCCACGTCAAGGCGGGCTTCACACCGGAGGCCAGCGGTCGCCATATCGTCTCTGCCACCGAAATCAGCTTTTTGGAGATGGGACGCATGCTCGAGGCGCGCTACGGGGACGCCTATCCGTTCCCCAAGCGGGAACTGCCCAAGTTTCTGGTCTGGCTGATGGCGCCCAAGAGCGGGGTGTCCCGCGGTTTTGTCCACAAAAACGTCGGCTATCCGGTGAAGTTCGACAACAGCGTGAGTCGAGAAAAACTGGGCTTGGCCTATCGACCGATCGAGCAGACGATCACCGACCATTTCGAGCAGCTCATCGAGGATCGCGTGGTATAGGAGCAGGAGGTGAGACAGTGAACTGGCAACGGGCCCGCGGGCCGGACCAGAAGGAGCAGCGCCGGCAGCAGATTCTAACGGCCGGTGCCCAATTGTTCGAGGAGGAGGGGTTCGAGCCGGTCAGCCTCAACGGCATCGCCAAACGGGCGGGGATGGCCAAGGCCAATGTGTACCGCTATTTCGAGTCCAAGGAGGCCATTTTTCTCGAGCTGTACAGATCGGACGTAAACGAGTGGTTCGACGATGCTTGTGAGGCGCTCGGTGAGCTGAACCGAGCCCAAGGTGATCCGCGGGCCGTGGCCGCTACCCTGGCCGAATCGGTGGCGCGCCACACCCGGCTGGTCCACCTGATCCCGATGACCGCCGCCGCCCTCGAACGCAACATCTCCGAGGAGATGCTGATCGAGCTCAAGCGGGGATTGCTCGCTTCGAGCGACCGATTGATCCGGGAGATCCGACATCACCTGCCCGAACTGAGCAAGGAGCAGGGGATCGAGATCCTGTTCACCCTCCATGCCCTGGTCTCCGGGTTGTGGCCGATGGCCAACATGACCCCGACGATGAGGCGGGTGGTCAGCCGGCCGGAGCTCGCGGCCTTTGACATTGAATTCAAAGCGTATTTCCAAAAGGCGCTGACGCGCGTCATCGTGGGATGTCTCCACGAACCCCTCCCCTGATTGACCGATTTGCCTGTTGGTCACAAAATGGTTACCCTTCAAAAGACGGGATGGTGACGGATCACAGCAGGAGCGGGTTGTTAACACAGCTGCGATGATCTCACTGGGATCGGGCAGCGACTGGAGTCGTTCACGGTGGAGAACAAAATCGAATCGCACGAGACAAAGCAGGACCCATTGATAGAGGCGGGGTGGCAACGCCGGGGAACCTTCGACGATCCCAAGCTCAGTGAGGTCGTCGAGATGTACGAAGACCTCGGTTTTCTGGTACGTTTAGAGCCGATGGACCCGGATGAGGAAGAGGGGTGCGTCGCCTGCATGCGCCTCGTGCCCGATCTTTTCAAGACCATCTACACCAAAAGAAAATAACGGAAGAGAATTTGATCGACTTTTGGTATGATGACCCCCGTGAGAAGGAGATCAGCACCCTGAACGAAAGTGATAGCGACATGACTGAGCAAGCCACCAAACCGGCATTCAAGAAAATCAAAACCAGCGCCTTGAACAAAAAAGTGATGGCCGACCATTTCTACGGCCTCAACGAAGCGGTCAAGACCGGCTCCCCCAAAATCGCCTGGTGCACCAGCGTCGGCCCGGCCGAACTGCTGCGGGGGATGGGATTTCTCGTCTATTTTCCCGAAAATCACGGCAGTATGCTCGGGGCCACGCGGGCTGCCGCCGAGTGTATTCCGGTTGCCAACGCGGCCGGTTATTCACCGGACATCTGCTCCTATCTGACCAGTGACATCGGCGCCTATCTCAAGGGAGAGACGCCCCTTTCCCGGGCTTATCCGGGAATCGATGCGGTCCCCCGTCCCGATGTGCTCGTCTACAACACCAATCAGTGCCGGGACGTCAAGGACTGGTTCAACTGGTACAGTCGCAAGCTCAATGTGCCCAGTATCGGTATCGAGTCCTTCTGCAACGTGGGTGACATCCGCGACAGCCAGATCAAATCGGTCAGCGATCAACTCAAGGCGCTCATTCCCACCCTGGAAGAGGTCTCGGGCAACAAATTCGATATCGACCGCTTCAAAGAGGCAGTGCGGTTGTCCCGGCTCTGCTCCGATCGCTGGAAAGAGGTGCTCGAGCTCAACTCCCACCGGCCGGCACCGATGACCTTTTTCGACGCCACCACCTTGATGGGCCCCGCCGTGGTCGCCCGCGGAACCGCCGAAGCGGTCGAGTTCTACGACGAGCTGATCGCCGAGCTCAAGCAGCGCATCGCCGACGGCAGCGGCGCGATCGAAGGGGAGCAGCATCGCATCTACTGGGATGGAATGCCGATTTGGGGCAAGCTGCGCGATCTGTCCAACCTGTTCCTCGGCCTGCGCACCAACACGGTGGCCTCGACCTATTGCAACTCCTGGATTTTCACACCGCTGGACCACACGGATCCCTTCGATTCGATGGCCCGCGCCTACACCGAGCTGTTCATCGTGCGCTCGGATCGGATTAAGGAAGAGTACATCAGAGAGATGATCTCCCTCTACTCGGCCCAGGGCATCATCTTTCACGATGCCAAAACCTGTCCCAACAATTCGAACAGCCGGTACGGAATGCCCCAGCGCCTCTCCGAACGACTCGGCATTCCCAGCGTCACCATCGCCGGCGATCTCAACGATCTGCGGCTGTACAGCGAAGAGCAGTCGATCACACAGATCGAGGCGTTCGTCGAGCAGCTGGCCGGAAAGTAACCTGTGGTGTCCGAGGGGTATTTCGGCGGGATCGATGTGGGGGCCTCGGCCACCAAGGCGGTGATTGTCGACGCTGCCGGTGAGGTGGTCGGCCGTTCGACGGTTGACAGTGGAATGGACTTTGTCGCTGCGAGCCAGGCCGCCTATGAATCCTGTCTAGACGATGCCGGTTGTTCCGCCGAGCAGGTAGCCCGAGTTGTGGCCAGTGGCTATGGCCGGAAAAATGTGCCCGTGGCTCAGGGGACCAAAACCGAAATCGCTTGTCATGCCAAGGGGGCGCATCACAGTTTCTCCGAGGCGATGACCATCGTCGATATCGGCGGTCAGGACAACAAGATCATCAAGGTCGGGGCCACCGGGGAGCTGCTCGATTTCAAAATGAACCGCAAATGCGCAGCCGGTACTGGCGCTTTTTTGGAAGAGATTGCCCGGCGGGTCGGTTTACCCCTCGAAGAAATGAATG
>JANQET010000043.1 GCA_028278265.1 Myxococcota bacterium | reverse complement strand
CAGGTAGCTCAGTCGGTAGAGCAGGGGACTGAAAATCCCCGTGTCGGCGGTTCGATTCCGTCCCTGGCCACTAAAATCCTTTAAAAACGGGTAGTTAGAGTAAGTGTCGATGACGGACAGTCGCGCTGTCGAGCGGTGCCCGCTTCCTCCCCAGCTGAGTTTTGCGATCCGGCTCATCACAGATCTACATCCACCCGACACCACCGTAGACGGCCCATCCCGTTGAAAGATCTATCGTGTAACGGCAATTTCCACGGATAATAGAGTTGATTACCTTTTTTTGGCTTTTCGTCGACGTCGATTGGCGGGTCGTTTCTTCGTGGCCTTGAGGTCGTACTTTTCGGTCAGTGCGATGATCTCATCCCTCAACTTGCCGGCCCGCTCGAACTCCAACGCGTCGGAAGCCATGAACATCTCTTCACGCAACACCTCAATCAGCGCGTGGGGGTCCCCTTCGACATCATCTCTGGTTTTGGCGACCACCACATAGTCGTTGGTCGGCGCACCCGGACCGATATCGCCGAGCGCCTTGGTCACTGTGGCCGGCGTAATACCGTGCTCCTCGTTATACCGCCGTTGCTTCTCGTGCCGTTCGCGGGTGATGTCAATCGCCGTCTTCATCGCGTCAGTGGTCTTGTCGGCAAACATGATCACCTTGCCATGAACATTTCGCGCTGCACGTCCGATGGTTTGAATCAGCGACCGGGTGGACCGCAAGAATCCCTCTTTGTCGGCGTCCAAGATAGCGACCAGTGAGACCTCGGGAATATCGAGTCCCTCTCGCAGCAGGTTGATGCCAATCAATACGTCGAAGGTGCCCCGGCGAAGCTCGCGAATGATCTCTATTCGTTCGAGCGTGTCGATATCGCTGTGCAGGTACCGGACTTTTATCTCCAGCTCTTCGTAGTACTCCGTGAGGTCCTCTGCCATCCGCTTGGTCAGGGTGGTCACCAACACCCGCTCGTTTCTCGCGACACGAAGCCGAATTTCTTCGAGCATCTCGTCGACTTGATTCTTCGCCGGCCGCACGTCGATCGTCGGATCCATCAGCCCGGTGGGTCGGATCACCTGCTCGGCGATGTTGTCCCGCGACTTCTCGAACTCGTAATCCCCCGGTGTGGCCGAAACGTAACACACCTGATTGATCTTGGCATCGAATTCCTCGAATCGGAGCGGCCGGTTGTCCAACGCCGAGGGCAGTCTGAAACCGTAATCGACCAAGGTCTCCTTACGGGATCGATCCCCTTTGTACATCGCACCCAGTTGGGGCACCGTCTGGTGACTCTCGTCGATAAAAATGAGAAAATCGTCGGGAAAGTAATCGAGCAGCGTCGTGGCGGGTTCGCCAGCTGATCGCCCGTCCAAGTGTCTAGAATAATTTTCAATTCCGGGACAGTGCCCGGTCTGTTCGAGCATCTCCAGGTCGTACAGGGTCCGTTCGGCGAGCCGCTGTTTCTCGACGAGCTTGCCAGACCCGTCGAGCTCCTGCAGCCGTTCTTTGAGCTCTTCGCGGGCCCGGTCAATCGCGCTGATCAATTTTTGTTTCGGCGCCACGTAGTGGGAACCGGGGAACAGCACGGTCTGATCCACCCGGTTGATCACGGCACCCCGTAGGGGATCGATTTCACTGATCCGCTCGATTGTATCCCCCCAGAACTCGATACGAACCGCCTTTTCCTCCTCATACACGGGAAAGATCTCCACCGTATCGCCCCGCACGCGAAAGCTGCCGCGGGCGAAATCCACATCGTTGCGCGTGTACTGCACGTCGACCAGCCGACGGATCAGCTGTTCACGGCCGAAATCTTCGTCCGTGGCGATGGGGATCAGCATCTGCCGGTAGTCTTCTGCCGCACCGATACCGAAGATGCACGATACCGAAGCGACGATCACCACGTCTCGCCGAGTCAACAGGGATCGGGTCGCTGAGTGCCGGAGCCGATCTATCTTCTCGTTGATCGAAGCATCCTTTTCGATAAAGGTATTGGTGGCCGGCACGTACGCTTCGGGCTGATAGTAGTCGTAATAACTGACGAAGTACTCCACGGCATTGTTGGGCAAAAGGGATCTGAACTCTTCGAACAACTGAGAGGCCAACGTTTTGTTATGGGCCAGAACGAGGGTGGGTCGGTTCAATCGTTCGATGACGTTGGCCATGGTAAAGGTTTTGCCCGAGCCGGTAATCCCCAACAGCACCTGGTGCACCTCACCGTTTTCGAAGCACTGGGAGACCTGCTCGATCGCTTCCGGTTGATCCCCTCGTGGGGTGAAAGGGGAGACCACCTCGAATTTGCGCTCAACGTTCGCCGGCATGGATCTTAGCTCCTGGTGAAGTTCCACGTTTAGGCGCTAGGCTCATACTTATCATTCATCAAGGAGTCAAGAATATCCAGCGGCTAATTGGCTCTATTCATTCTGATGATAGGATGAGATCGCCTGTGGGTGTATTTTTGTGTGGGTACTGACTGAAGATAACCTGTGGGTAACCGGTTGACCCGTCAGTCGATAAAGTGTGAATAAAATAAGGGACTTTTTTGCCCCCAAACTGATCACAGCTTTGTTCACAACCACCGAAGTGGCCGATGCTGTGCCATGACTGAGCATGCTGACATTAATCACAAATTAACAGGGCATAATAATATTGTTGAAAATAATATATCTTCTCTTAAAAAGAAGATAATCTGTGGAAAAAAAGAGAGGAAATAATCATTCATGGAAATCACTATTTCGAAGCAATGCCTGGTGACCGCACTGGGTAAAACAGCGGCAATCGCCGATCGCAAGAGTTCAATGCAAATTTTGTCCAACGTTTTGCTCGATGCGGATCAACCGGATGGCGTTCGCATCGCCTCGACCGATCTGCATATCTCGGCGAGTGGATATTTTCCAGCGAAGGTCGTCGAACCCGGAGCGATTACCATACCCGCGAAGACGCTGCACGACGTGGCGAAGAACCTCACCGACGGGATGATCACTCTGCGGACCGAAGAGGACAATGTCGTTGTCACCAGTGGTCGAGCAAATTTCAAGCTGCTCAGTTTGCCGGCAGAGGATTTTCCGCAGCTTCCCGATTTTGCCGATCTTGAATTTTTTACGATGGACAGCTCGCTCATCGCCCGAATGATCGAAAAGACCTTTTTTTCCATCTCACACGACGAAACCCGGCCCCATATCAACGGCGCGTTATTCCAAGGGGAAGGCAAGTACCTCCGCATGGTGACCACCGATGGCCATCGGCTGTCCAAGTATGAAACGAAGGTCGAGGAGAGCGGTTTCTACAATTTTTCGCTGGTCATCCCCAATAAGGGAATCGCCGAAATCAAGCGGCTGGTCGAGGACAAAGAGGGTACGGTGTCAATCGCCACGCGGGATGGATCGGTGTTTTTCAAACGGGATATCGAAGTGGATAAGGGAACTGAGGGTTCTGCCGCCCCGGTGGCCGAATTTTCATTTGTATCCAAGCTGATCGAGGCTGACTTCCCCCCCTATGACCAGGTCATTCCGGCGAGCCATGATCGCACGGTGATCGCCTCCCGCCCCGTATTCCACGAGGCGCTGCGTCGGGTGTCGGTGGTCTCCATCGAGCGGGCCCTGGGGGTCAAAATGGTGCTCAACGAGGGCAGTACGGATATTATGTCCGACAATCCCTCCGTGGGTCAGGGTACCGAACAGGTCGATGTCGACTACAGCGGTGAATCGTTGGAAATCGGTTTCAATGCGCGCTATTTTCTCGATGTGCTGGGGGTGCTCGATACGGAGGAGATCAAGATCGAGCTGTCCGGCGCCCTCGACCCCGTTGTGGTGAAAGACATGGAT
This sequence comes from Myxococcota bacterium, assembly GCA_028278265.1. Taxonomy (GTDB): domain Bacteria; phylum Myxococcota_A; class Polyangia; order JAAYKL01; family JAAYKL01; genus JANQET01. The sequence goes on along the minus strand of JANQET010000043.1, from coordinate 11,990 downwards.
GAGAATTTCATCGGGGTGATCATGCCGATGCGAATCTAGTGTCGAGGCCCTAGTGCTGCCCCCCTCTATTCATCGGGTTTGTCTGGCCTCGCTCGAGCTCGCTGATTTCAGAAACATCACGCGCCTCAGTTACGCTCCCCAGGCACGGTTCAACGTGATTGTCGGTGCCAACGGGATGGGTAAGACCAACGTGCTGGAGGCGATCTACCTGCTCAGCGCCCTGCGATCGTTCCGTACGACGACTCGACGCGAGCTGATCCGGCATGACGTCGAGGAAGCGCGGATCAGGGGGACATTTGGGGGCGAGTCAGCGGGCTTGGCCTGTGACATCACGCTTGCTGAGCGATCCCGACGGATTCGCGTCAACGGTAAAGCGGTCTCGCTCTCAGGGGATCATTTTCGCTCCCTGCCGATGGTGTTGTTCCATCCCTCGAATATGGTGCTGGTTCAGGGGGGACCCGACGGTCGCCGTCGACTGCTCGATCGAGCGATCTTTCAAGTAGAACCGGCCTATCCGAGATTGTACCGGGATTACGCCAAGTTGCTGACCACCCGCAATCGACTGCTCAAGGAGGTACCGGTCGATCTTCAGCTGCTTTCCCCCTACACCCTTCAGCTGGCCCAGATCGGCACGCAGATCGTTTCTGCGAGGCGGCAGTTCATCACTGTGCTCGGACCTCTGTTCGAGCGGGCCCTGGCCAGCGTCAGCGATGGCTTGAGGGGGGTGTTGTCGTACTGTCCCAGCGCAGACGGCAGCGCGGACGAAATGGTCGCGGCGCTCGAGGCCAGGCGCGGGGTAGATCTCGCCCGGCGATTTACCACCATGGGTCCCCATGCGGATGACCTGGAGATAACCCTGGAGAATCGTTCGGCACGGCGATTTGCTTCTCAGGGACAGCAACGGGCCATCGTCCTGGCGTTGAAGATCGCCAAAACGAGAGCCCTGGCCCAACTGACGGAAAAGATGCCCGTGTTGTTGCTCGACGACATCTCTTCGGAGCTCGATCGACGACGCAATCGACTGCTGTTCGAGTTTCTGGCCGATGAGGGGGGCCAGGTGTTCATTACCACTACCCACTTGGACCACATCCTACTCGAACGAGACCGCCTGGACATGGAAATGCGAAATGGCATTTTGGCCCCGCTTTGACGGGTTCGAGTGGTCAGAACCCTTGAAGCCGGACCATTTACCGTTTAGGCTCTTCGACAAATACACTTTTAGACAAAAGGGATCGGCATGAAGAACGACCATACCTTCAATCGGAAACTCGCGGTGGTTGGCTTGAGCGCGGCGGTCATCATCGCTGGTATCGTGAGTGGCTGTAAATCCGGATGCCAGGGGTCTCCGGGGTCACGAAACATCATCAGCGGCCCGATTGATCTGCCCAAAGAGATTAAGTCGGTGCTCAACGAGCAAAAATGGGACAAGCGAATCGCCTTGTTCAAAGGAAAACCACCGACAGAAACGAGCCAGCTGCTCGGGGCGGCAACATTGAAATTGAATCGGGATATTTTGCAGAAATCGTTCCTCCTGGGGACCGACTTTTTGCTCAAGTATCAGTTTCCGGAGGGGAATTTTCGATATCAATACGATTGGTTGGCCAAGACATGGAAAAAAGGGGACAACCAGGTTCGTCAGACCGGGGCGTTGTGGGGACTGGCCTTGTGTCACCGGTATCAGCCCTCCGAAAAGACCAAGGCCGGGCTGCTCAAGGGGTTCGAATTTTGGTTCGAGCGGACCATTTCCGGTCCGGAAGACACCCTGACCGTCAAGTACAAAAACGACAAACGAACCTCGACCGGAACCGTTGCCCTGCTCGCCTTGGCGATTATTGAATATTTGCGGGTGGAAAAAGAAATTCCCGCCGAATTTGAACAGAAATTGAAAACCCATCTCAAGGGGTACTTGGGTTTCTTGAAGTGGATGCAGCTGCCGAACGGCCAGTTCGCCAGCAAGTACAGTGTTTCGGGAAAATCGAAGAATGATGACTCCAGCCCTTACTTTGATGGTGAAACGTTGCTGTGTTTGGTCAAAGCGGCCCGTTATCTGGGGTATGGGGAATTGGTGCCGGTCATCGAAAAGGCGGCCCGGGGAACGGCGGAAACGTACACGATTCGCGCGTGGGCGGAGGACGAGGATTCGAACCGTACCAAGGGATTCTATCAGTGGGGTTCGATGGCCTTCGTCGAGTACTACGATGCCAAGTGGAAAGATTACGAACTCTACGGAGATGTGACCTTGGCCCTGGGCTGGTGGATGATCCACACCCACGAAACCCTCGAGCGCCGGTTGAATACCTCCTATGCTCTGGAAGGGCTGATCAGCGCCTATCGCATCGCGCAAAAGCGAGCCGACATCAAAGCTGCCACCGACCTGCTCTACGTCATCGACCGGATGCTCTACAAACTGACGAGCTGGCAGATCAACGGACCCTTGGCCGACAAAAACGAATTCCTCACCGAAACGCCAACCCAAGACGAATGGGCCCACGGCGGCGTGATGAACAAAGCCAAACCGGCCAAAAGACCCAAGCGCACTACCACCTACCACGAGCTGAGAGTCGACGTCACTCAGCACCAAATGCACGCAGTCACCCTAGCCCTGCGCTACGTCTATCCCAGTCCCTGAGGGGGACGGTCCCCCATTTAGGGTTAGTTGATGTTGGTCCAGTGCTTGAGTACTTGGTAGATTTGGGTGTTGTCGATGATTTTTGTGTTTGGGTGGTGGGATCCCTCGTAGCGGGTGAATAGGTGGATGCCGGCTCCTTTGGCGTAGAGGGTGACCAGCTCGTTGGTGTGAGTGGTGGTGCCGTAGGTCACCTCTTGGTCGGGATAGGTGTATCTCGGCGCTCCGTAGAGGTTTTGAAGTGGTTTGGCTGTTGCTCGCTCTTGTCGCGGGAGGTCCCCTTTTTTGAGGATTTTATTGTCGTTGAGGCGCATGTAGCTATTGGCGTGGTCGGAGGTGACGATGAACTGGGTGTTGGTCCATTCCAGGCGGTCCCCGGGACGTTCGATGAACTCGATGGCAGCCTCTACGGCGCTGTTCAGGTCGGCCACGCAGCCGACCATTCTGGCGTAGTCGTTCTGGTGGTTGGCCCAGTCGATGTCCCCCTGTTCGACCATCAAGAAGAACCCCTGCTCGTCGGTGGCCAATACCGTCAACGCAGCTGTGACCGATTGAGCCAGGGTGGGATTCTCCTCGTTGATAGAAATGCGGGGTGCGCCCGGGAGGTCTGAGGCTATCGGAGACTCGATATTACCCCCCTTGCCGCCGAACAGACCCCACAGCTTTTTCTGTTGGCTCGCCGCCCGTCGGGCACCTGCGAGAAGCCGGTCCTTCCCGCTGGTCGCCGCTTTTCGTTCGACGAAGATATATTCCGGTGATTGCTGGAGCGTGTTGTAGAGGAAACGGTTGATATACCCTGGACTCCAATCCGGGTGGCCCCCGCCGATCACCACTTCGGGGCGTGCCCTGAGGATCAGCTCCTCGGCCAGGCTGGGGGGGACGTTGTCCCGCAGATCGTTGCAGTAGTTCGAGCGGTCCGGATTGTGGGCGATTACCGCTGCCGGAGTGGCGTGGTTGAATTGAACTGAGCTGACCAAGCCGACGGAAAAATGCCGTTGGGCCCGCAGCTTTTCGGCGATCGTCTCGATCTGCCCCTGCGCCGGATCGCCGTAACGCCAGGAGATGTTGCCCTGATCGGTCTTTTCCCCCGTCATCATCGCCGTCGCCGAGGAGGCGGAGTCGGTGGCGCTCTGGCTCAAAAAGTAGTCGTCCTGGCTGGGCAATTTGGCGAGCGGGTACGGTTTGTCGCCCCCCAGCGCGACGCTGTAGCCCAACGCCGGGTCGAACGACTGCGGATCGTACGGCGCGGCACCCCGTTTTGCAGCGTTGGCATTGTAGCTGCTCACATCCCAGGTGGTCACAAAACCCTGGTATTCGAAGCTGTGGAAGGAGAGCGCTCGATCCTGACCGTGAAGGTATCGACTGGCGGCGATTTCATGCTCCAACTGCATGCCGTCGCCGATGAACAAAATGATGTGTTTTGGCTGGGGGTCAGACCGTGTCGGTCCGCCGTGACCGTCGCCCCTCGAAGGACCGGGTGGTTCTGCTTTGGCCCCCGCCTGCCCATCCCCTGAGCCGGAGAATATATTCGAGGCGGTGCAAGCCGTGCAGAAAACAGCAAGGACGACCCAAGCCGGCTGTGTTGTTCTAGGTGGTTTGGAAATCGGCATGGGGCTCATCTTAGATGATCAACACCTATTTACAATATCCCCCAGGTGAGCAAAGGTTGTGCAGCGAATCCGAGGAATGGGTTCGCGTAGAATTGTCGATAGGCGTGGTGATATGAAACGAGCAACCGTTGTGTTCGCGGGCATTCTGTTGATGGCCGATCCCGCTTGGGCCCAGCTGGAATACGACTTTGGCGCATTTGTCGAAAACGATTTGCGGGTGAATGTGGCACGGGTGGACGAGCCGGCGATTGGGCGCAACGAAACCGCATTGGGATTCGATTTGGTCGCCGATTTGGTCCCGGACAAATTGCGCTTCGTGGGGGACGTACAGTTTGTCTGGATCGGCTTCACCCGGGACACCAATTTCGACGGGATGACTTCCCGATCGACGATCTCCCCCTACCACTTGGAGAGCAAGGCGGTGTTCATCGAGGTCGTCTCCCTATTGCCCCATCTCGATCTGCGGGTCGGGCGTCAAATCGTGCATTGGGGTACGGCAGACCTGTTCAATCCCACGGCCAACCTCAATGCACTCGACTTGGAGGATCCCCTCAAATTCGGCGAATCGATTGCCAATGAGATGATCGTGCTCGACTGGGCGCCCGGTGGGGACTTCATCCTGTCTGCGGTCTGGGTACCGGTGTTTCAACCGAACCTGTTGCCCCGTTCGGGGCAGCAAAAAATCGGCGATCCGCGGGGAGAATTTCCATTTGCCAATCCCCAGATTCGGTTGGAGGCGGAAAAGTTGCGCAGCGTGTGGCTCAATCGGCCGGAATACTGGATTGTCGACACCCCGGCGCTGAACTTCCAGATGCCCAAGTGGTCGTTCAAGAACAGTCAGTTCGGGTTGAGGGTGCAATGGATGATCGGGCTGTTCGACATGTCCCTTTCGTATTATCGGGGATACGATACGATGCCGGTGGCAAAATCCAGCGTCTCGGGGACCTATTCCACCGACAACACGGCGGCGGATGGGACTCCTGTGCGGGGTGTGACCTCGGACGTGACGCTCGTCTATCCCAAGAAGCAGGTGATCGGTTTCGATCTGGCCGGACAGCTGCCTTTCCTGGATGACGCCGGGGTGTGGTTCGAAGGGGCCTTCGTGTTTCCCCGAGCGGTGTCGATGTCGTTTGACTTGCGCCAAGTCGTACCGGGAGCCAAGGTCGTCCACGGTGAGGCGGTGCGCGACGAAGCCTATTTCCAGTACACCGCTGGGATGGATTACAACATCAACGAACACCTGTACCTCACCGGACAATTTATCCGGGGATTCGTCGATGAGTTCGGTGCCCACAATCTCAACCACTACTGGGTCGGCGGCCTCGATGTACGATTGTTGCAGGAACAGTTGATTATTCGTCTCTTTTGCCTGGGTGAAATCCCCCATGAAGACGATGATGTGGTGCTCGATGAGGACCAGGACGGCTATGTGGATTCGTTGGCCATGGGGGCCACGGACGACGGCACCATCGCTTCGTATGTTCTCTTTCCCGCGGTGATGTACAAACCTGCGGACGGATTGACCCTCTCCCTCGGCGGTTACGTCCTGCTCGGTCATCAGGAATCCAAATTCGGGCAGGACGCGGCCGGGCCGTCGCTGGTGTTCTTCAAGGCGCGGGCGTCTTTTTGATCGTGGCGAGCGTCGCTATTCGAGATTCAATTTCAACTGGTTGTCGTCGGGAGAGTTGGCCTTGCTCGGATCCAGCTCATCGCCGAGCTTGAGCCCCTGTCCCGGCATCGCCGGTACGTTGAGCTCCTCCCCACCCTCACTGCCGAGTTTGAGCTGGAGGCCGCCGGTCGCCGTGGCATCGTCTGCTTCCTCATCTTCGTCCTCGGCAGCTGTTTTGTAGCCGAAAATCTGTTCAATCTCGCGGGCAATATGGGGGGAATCCGCTTTGACGATGACCTGGTCCAGGGTGGCCCTCATTTCATCGAAACGGGCTGTTGCCCGGTAAATCCCGGCCAGGCCCATCAGGGTGCTGATGCTTTCGTTGGAGAGCCTCACCGCCTCCTGAGCCTTGTCGATCGCTTCTTCGGCGAGACCCTGTGTCGCGTGGTACTGGGCCCAGAACATGGCCACGATCGGTGACCCGGGATCCAATCGATCCGCGTTGATCAATGCTGGTTCGGCTTGGTCAAACTCACGGCGCATCACGTGGATCATCGCCATCACCGCATGGGCCCGTCCGTAGTCCGGCATGGCCGAGAGGGCTGCCTGAATCGACGCTTCGGCCCGTTTGCCCGTGGGATCGACCAGAATGAGCACCTCGGCCAGATTAGTCCGGGTGACCGGGTTGTCCCGTTGCTTGGTCGCTTTTTCGAACTCGGCCAGCGCTTCCTGGGGCGCGCCACTGGCGGCGAAAATCAACCCACGCCCCGTCCTGAAATAGGGATTTTGGGGATCCAGTTGGGTGGCCACCTTGTTCAGCTTGAGTGCCTCGGCCGTATTTCGCGTGACCAGCTCGGCGAGGGCGCTCAAGGCGTAGTAGGGGGCGATTGCCGCGGGCTCGTCGAGAGCGGTGTAGGTCGCCTTGGCCGATGCCTCGTGACGCCCACTGAACGGATCGAACAAGGGGGCCGACGCCTCCGGTGATCCCTGGCCCAACGCAACCCCGTATCGCCCCAGCTTGCCCTCGGGATCGGCCGGTCGTTTTTCCCCGTCGAACTGGTAGATCTCCGCCAGTTTTACCTCCAACCCGAGGGCCAGGCCGGCAGTGTACAGCAGGTTGGCCACCTCATAGCTCAGCGCCGGGTAGGGGTCAGCGCCGTCAGACCCGGTCAGTTTGGCGCACAGTTGATCAGCGGTCAGCGGCTTGTGTCGACGGGGCTCTCGCTGCTGCTCCTTGGTCCAACGCTGCTCTTTACGCAGCACCATGATGTGGTTGAGCAGCGCTCGCAGGGCATCAATCCCCTTCTTGTCGCCCGCCGCTTCAGTGGCAAATGTTTTCACCCGATCGGTGACCGCGTGGGGGACGACTGTCTCGGATTTGGAGAGGCCGGTGCCGGTGAGGATTTGCTCCAGCTCGTCGCCCTCGACTTTTACTTGCGGTGTCACCACCTGGTCGGGTGTGGTCAGTGCGCGGAGGGCCAGCAATCCCCCGACCGCGGCCACCACGGCAAGGGGGATGATCCATTTTCGTCCCTTGGGCCCGCTCGACTCCGGCGCCGCGGTGATCGGCTCCAGGTCGTGAATTTTCAGACACCTGGGACAACGCGGTTTGGCGTTGGCCTGGACTTCGAATTGATGGTCACAGGGAATGCAGCGGTATTTCATGAGCGCTAACCTCGTTTACTTAAAGATGAAAATTCATTCGTGCCGCAACACAAGATCGATCTAGTGCGGCTCACCCCTCCGTGTCAACCAGGTAGGGTGAGACACTCCGATGAGTTTTATCGGATGGCTGCCGCGGTCGGTCTGTTAGGACACCGTGTAGACGATGTCTCGAGGAACCCCTCCCGAGAACTTCCGGCGGGCTATTGTCCGGCGGTCCGAATGGGCGTAAATGGGGTGGTAGGATGGATCTGATGGTCACCGGTTTGGACGATTACGAGTTGCTCGACAGTGGCGATGAGCGAAAACTGGAGCGATTCGGCGAGGTGATCCTCGACCGGCCGGCGCCCCAGGCCCTCTGGCCCCGGCGAAACCCATCGGGTTGGCGGCGCGCCGGGGCCACGTTCAAACGGCGAACCGGGGGGAACGGCGACTGGTCAATCCACAATCAGCGGTTGACGGATCGCTGGGTGATGCGAATGAACGGGTTGTCATTCGAGCTGCGGCTGACCAATTTCGGTAACGTGGGGCTGTTCCCCGAGCACAGCGGTCACTGGCAGTGGATGGCCGATCTGATCCGCACCCGCAAGCAGCCGAAGATTCTCAATCTATTCGCCTACACCGGCGGCGCATCGATGTGGTGTGCCGCCGCCACCGCTCGAGTGACCCATGTGGATGCGGCCCGCTCGGTAAATGGCTGGGCTCAGGGAAACGCGGGACGCTCGGGGATTGAGGAGGGGGCCATCCGCTTCCTGACCGACGATGTCTCGAAATTCGTCAAACGGGAGCAGCGTCGGCAGCGAACGTACGATGGCATCATCATCGATCCACCGACATTTGGAAGAGGTCCCAAAGGTGAATTATGGAAAATAGAGAAAGACCTGCATCCGTTGATACGGGATTGCGCCGCCCTGCTCAGTGAGACACCGCTCTTTGTTCTGCTCACCTCCCATTCCCCCGGAGTGACACCGTTTGTGCTGCGATCCCTGCTCGACCGGTTGGGCCCAACGATGATTGAAGCGGGGGAAATGGTCCTCGGCGGTACCGCAGGGGCAGCGGTCTCGGCTGGTTCGTTTGCCCGCTGGTCTTCGATTGCAGATTCAACATAGGGGGGTCGGGGGTGCGGCGCGGACCAAGGGGAGGGGAAACAGCCCGCTCCGCGCCCCCGGGGAGGGGATTTAGCCTGTCAGCAAGCCTCGACCGATAAGCGACTTAACCTCACACCCACAATATAATCTTAGCACCAAAACCACTGGCGCGCTGCTAAGATGTCTGGAAAAAGTAGATTTCCCCATACCCCATAAAAAATGGAATATTTTTTGATGCCCGCTTGGCCGGTTTTACTATTACTGAAACAGAAATCGCTCGGTATTAGCTAATTTCGCATAAGGGTACCGAAATATAGATTAACCGTCCAATCCGGTTTTTCCGTTGCGCTGTAACCATCCTTGAGGATCTTCCAAGTAATACAATGAATCGTTAATTGACAGCATGTGTTCGCGCTCGATCTCAGCGAGAAAGTTGAAAAACTGCGCCTCCACCGGTTGGGTGCACTGTCGGGCCAACTCTGCGTAGAATTGCGCTCCGCTCTTTTCGTATTCGGCGCTCTGTTTCAAGGCAGCCACATCGTCGGCATTGTGCTCGGTCGTGGATTTGTGATCCCGAGCCAGTGACTTGAGGGCATTCTTGATGTTGGTCCCAGCAACCTCGAGGGGCACGTCCTCCGGCCAATCCCCATTGGCCACCAGCCTCTCGTGCAGTGCTTTGAGCCGCACCATGTGTTCCTTTTCATCGGCGGCCAGGGTTTGAAAGAGCAGTTTGGCCACCGGGTTCTTCGAACGCCGGGCTTGATTGAGATAGTACTCCATCTCCGTGCTCTCGTTTTTAATGGCCAACTCAATCGATGAAATGCGGTCCATGAGATCTCCTTTCCTATTAGGTCGCCTTCTCGGCAGTTGCTGCTTGACCAGTGATACGCAGCAAAATCCGAGCCAATACCAGCGGTTGACCGTGAGCGCTGCAATCTCGATTACAGGGGGGAGCAAGTGCCCCGGAGAAATTTCATCGTATGTCTCAATAAAATGTCTCATGGGGCTGAAATTCGAGACATTTGACGCTGTTGGACTGCAGAATCGCACAACATTTCAGTCTGGCAAAGGAATTGCTTGGCAACATCTATGTCCTGATCCAGCGGAGAGAATGGAGGAATGATGAACATTGAAGAAGCGATTAAAACGTCCATTGAATACGAAACTCGGGTTCGGGAGCTCTATGTGGAAGCCCTCGAAGAGGCCACGGATCCGGTTGCCCAACGGCTGTTCCGGTTGTTGGCTGATGAGGAAAACCGACATGTGGTGTTTCTCGAGGCCAAGCTCTCTGAATGGATCGTCAACCAACAGCTCACTTTTGACGGATTGGAGACCGCCGTGCCGCCAATCGATTCGATTCAGCGGGAGGTGGAAAAGCTACAGGCCAAGTTGACCACCGAGGACAAATCCCCCGAGGTCAGTCTGCTGCAACGAATACGAGCAGTCGAGCTGGAGACCAGCAATTTTTACAAACGCATGGTCGCTGAATTGCCCTCTCCCGGCGAAGAGTTTTTCGGCCGTTTTATTGCCATCGAGGAAGGTCACCTGGGCTTGGTGGAGGCGGAGATCGACGCCCTGACCGGGATGGGGTTCTGGTTTGATGTTCCCGAGTTCGACCTCGAAAAGAACTGAATCGGATCGAGCCGAATCGACTTGAACCGAGTTCCTGTCAACGTATAACTGTACCATTCCCAATTGTGGTCAAGAGAACACTCAAAGGAGGAATCCATGGCTGACGAAGCATTGCTCACTGGAAAGAAAATCGCTGAAAAAATAGGTGTTTCGCCCAAAAAGGTGACCGATTACATCAAGGACAAAGCGATTGAGCCGGACAAGACGAAGGGGGCGTGCAAGTACTACGGGCCGGCCACGGTGGCCAAGATTGAGAAGGCGCTCAAGTAATTGGATACGTGGGCTTGATCGCCTGCTGAAGCCCTATTCGCCCGGAGTGAGCGCCCACCACATTAGCTCATCCGGTACCTCGCGGGTGACGTTGGCGCCCGATCCGCCACCACCGAGCAACGCGTGGTAGAGATCCCAACACTCCAGGTAGTGAACCGTCAATCCCGAACCGACCAGGGCGGCCTCCAGCCCGGTTTTGAACAGATCGATGCCGTTGATTTTCGGACCGTGAGGATCCGGGGCGACGTAGTGACCGGTGGTGAGCACGATGCCGTCGACCAAGTTGGGGACAAACGCGGTCTGGTAGCCGTACACTTCTTGGGTGACCGCGGGAACGGGGATGAAATCGTCGTCGGTCAGACCGGTCGCCGCTTTGAGCTGATCAATCATGGCGTCGATTTGGACGGCAGACACCTGCATGCTGGTGATGATGTCCACATCGGCGAGCAGCTCGTTGATGCTGATCGATGCATCAGAGCCGCCACTCCACAACTTGCCCACAAACATCTCTTGGGCGCCATGACCTGCCCCCTGAGCGGCTTCAAGTGCTGTTCGGGTGCCCGCCGGATCGGGGACCAGCACCTTGAACCCATGAGTCGCCGAGGAGAACGGGATGAAGTTGAAGACCTCCCGTACGTGGGCGATGGTCAGCCACGACGTATCGACGAAGATTGGATCCTGGAATCCCTGGTCGGTGACCAGTTGAACTACTGTCGGATCCGGGTACATCGGCGTTGTGCTGCCGATGATGATCCGGCCCAGGGGCCAGTTCGTATGGGGCGGCACAACCTCTAAATTCCCCAACGAATTCAATGTATCCATCGGGTCGCTGTGAGCCGGGTCGTACTGCGCCAGGCCGGCCACATCCGGTCCCCGCAAATCGTTGAACACCACCCGTCCCCCTTCTCTTAGGGAGCTGCCGGTGTAATTGGCCGAGCGTAGATTGAGCTCAATCACCTGGACACCGCCCACCGTGGGCATGGACATGTAGGCGGTCTCGAAGAGGTCCTGGGTCCATTGATCGGCAATGTCAGCGAACTCGTTCAACGGATTGGGCACGGCTGCAGCGGTCAACGCCGCGGAGAGATCGTTCCGATAGGCCACTGAGGCGGCGTTCGATAAGGAGGTGGCATGAACAGTGGTCGCTGGTGTTAGATTGTGCCGGAAAACCACCGGAGAGACCCGCATCCGTACCGTGTCACTGCCGTCGGGGAGCGCCCCGTCGGGTCCGGTCCCCCCGTCGATTGTCAGGGTAATGTCGACGAAACCGTCCCAGGCAACGGCGTCCCGCACCACATCGATCGCTTCGATGGCCAGTGTCACGCCGGCGCGGAGCTCAGCCGCGGTCAAATCGCCGGGCAGCACCAGCTCTTCGAAGGTCCCGCCGTTGTCCTTGAACAGCCGAATGAAACTCACCCCGGGCATCGTAGCCGAAATCACTCCGGAGGCATCGTGCGGCGCGGTGGGTGACGGGGGGATTTTCAGACGGGCCA
>JANQET010000037.1 GCA_028278265.1 Myxococcota bacterium | reverse complement strand
CGCAATTGCTCACAACTAGCCGCCGTTCGCCGATCCTGCCAGACCAACGCTCGATGAATGGCCACCCCATCTTTGCGGCGCCAAATCATGCTCGTCTCCCGCTGATTGGTGATGCCGATGGCCGCGATACGGGCCGGTGAAACGTCGCTTTGACCGGTAACCCGTGCGATCGCCGAGAGCACCGATTGCCACAGCTCATCGACATCGTGCTCCACCCAACCGGGTTTGGGAAAGTGCTGCTCGAATTCGCACGAGGCCCGCGCCACGATGTTCAGCTGCTGATCCACCAATAGGCAGGTCGTCCCGGTGGTTCCCTGATCAATCGCCAGAATGAGATCTTGCTCCATCGCATCTTCCTCCGAATGAGTAACTACTGTAACGGCACAACCGGCCAAAATGGAAGTAAATGCATTCCCCGAGGGGATTGGGCTGAGCTCGGCCGCTGATGTCAGCTGTTCTTATGGCGCTGAGGTGGTGTTCTTCTGTTCGGCGAACGCCTTGAACAGCCGCATGTAGAGCTGGGTCTGTCGGCGAAACACGCTCCGCAGAATCGGCGATTGGAGCATCATCAACCCGCTGCACTTGAGCAGGTTGCTCGACTCCCAGCGGGTGGCCCACGGACCCTCCTCGTAAAAGCGGTTGACCACCCAATTCTTGACATCTCTTGTTTCGTAGGAGGCGGAGAATTCGCTGGGTAGACGGCGTCTGAGAATCGTCTCGATCATCTCGATCTGTTGCCCGTTTAGATTGTAGCGCAAAATCGTTTTGGCCCCGGGAATCCCGGTTTTCCCTTCTACGGTCTCGAAACTCAACAGCTCGGGTTGCCAATGGGGCAGGTTGGTCGGATCGTCCAGCAGCGCGATCACTTCTCGTCGAGGCAAGGCGATGTCGATCACTGTCGTGTATCTCATCAGATCACCTCCTGGTCGAGGACCGCCGGCACGCCGGTCAAAAGGTCCCCTTTCTGTATTTATAGAATTTTAAGTGGGTTGGTGCTCGTTAAAACCAGCCGGAAACCCCGAGTAGGCATTGTGTGGTGAATCGGCGATGGTGAAAGTCATTGTTGTTCAGCTCGCCGCCGCCGCCGACAAATCCGGCCAGCAGGGTGAGATCGATGGAGACGTGTCGATGGACGAAAAAGTGAAATCCGCCGCCGCCCAAGGCCTTGAATCCCCACCACCAGGTATCGTCATCCCGGTATCGTCCCACCCCCTCGGCGCCGACGATCACCGTGAGAAACGGGCGAAACACCCGGCGCATGAAGATGAACTCCAGGTAGGGCAGCACCGACCACAGCAGGTACGAATCATCCTCGAAAATCTGATCGTCCTCATTGAGGCCGATGGTCACCCGCGCGCCGAAAACCAAGCCGTTGGCAATCGAGCCGCCAAAGTTCAGCCCGGCCTGGGGCAGACCGATACCCACCGAAACCGCATCGAAATCCCGGGGATCTCCGCCATCGGGCTCCTGGCGAATGAACCCGGCTCGAAAAATCGTCGTGTCCACCCCCAAGCGAAACATCCCCTTGGGTAGCGCGGCCTCGACCGCGGTCGAGCAACAGGTGATACAAGCTAAAAGAGAAAAAGATATCAAATAGTTACGCAATTGTTGCCTCCTTTTCGATGATCCCGTTGTCCTCACGGGAGCGGCCGCCTGGGTTGTGGGTTAGTCGGCGACCTTGTCCCCTGCCTTTTCGAGACTTTTTGCCGCGTTTTTCATCGATTTGCCGACCGCAGTTTTGCCCGCGTCGACCTTGGTTTCGATCATTCCGTGCCACAACCAAACAGAGCCGGCACCGATGATCAGCCCGACGATGAGGCCGAGAAGGAATTTTTTCATGGCATTTTCTCCTTTCTCATCATTTTGCACGGGAGTTGTGCGGCTGGCAACCTCCTCGAAGGTCGCCGTTGTCCCTTCGAGAGTTGCCTCGAACCGCTGGTAGGCTAGAGTTTCTATAGTATGCGTCGTTATGTTGTCATCTTTGTCGTTGGCTGCGCCGTGGTGTTGATCGGCGGTATTCTCTTTTACCGCTGGCAGACCGAAGGGGCGGATGACGATACCGGCCCCCCAAAAGCCGTGCAGGTTTCACCGCCGGTCGAGCGGGTGATCCGGGATACGGCAGCCCTGCCGGCCACCTCGAACGACAGCCTGTCGGTCATCTCGGTGGTCGGGCCGGTCAAGCGCCGCCGGCTCGGGGATGAGGAGTGGGTCGAGGTCGCCCCGGGGGAGCAACTCCAGGCCGACGATTCGATCAAGACCGGGCGCAAGGCCAAGGTCAAGTTGTCGGTCAATGATCGATCCGAGATCGAGTTGGCCCACCGCTCGGAGCTGACCGTGCGGGAAATCGCCCAAACGGTGCACCGGCTCAATTTGGTGCGGGGTCGGATTCAGGTCGATTACGGCGAGGATGAGGAGCGGGTGTTGACCATCAGTGCGGCTCAGAGCGATGCGGTTGCCCGAACGCGGGCCGGCCGATTCTCGATTCAAAGCGCCAACAAAGTGGTCACCGTGGCGACGACGACCGGCATCGTGGAGCTACGGGCCAAGAAAAAAAGTGTGACCGTCCGACCGGGAGAGATGTCGACGGTCCTCCCCGGTGAGGCACCCGAACCCTCCAAACCGATTCCGGTGGCGGTGATGTTGCGCGTGGCCAAACCCCCCCAACGCCGCCAAGCCCACCACAGCACGTCGATCAGTGGTCAGACCAATCCCGGTGCGAGTGTGTACGTCAACAATCGGCCGGCCAAGGTGAACAAGCAGGGAAAATTTCGCATCAACGTCCCCTTGCGCCTGGGGGAAAACCAAATCGTCGTGGTCGCCGAGAATGTGGCCGGGGCCAGTCGAACCAAGGTCGTCCCGTCGGTCACCGTGACCCAGGACAATGTCGTGGACAGTGCCAAGGTGCGCTGGGGCGTACCGAAGAAAAACAAAAAACGCCGCTGACGGATCAGCGGATCAGCTGTTGATCAACTCCCGCACCTTGGCCACGAGGAGTCGCGGGGAGAACGGCTTGTTGAGGAATCGCTCGGCGTGGGCGGCCAACACCTCCTTGACGATTGGCTCGTCCGAATAACCGGAGATGAAGAGGATCGGCAGATCGGGAACGGTGTCGGCGATGCGCTTGGCCAGTTCCGGGCCGCTGATTCTCGGCATGACAATATCGGTAATCAACAAATCGATTTTCTGGTTCATCTCCTCGAGCAACAGGATGGCATCGCCGGCAGTGGGCGCCTCGAGGGCATTGTATCCGTACAAACGCAGGCTTTGAACAATCACTTCGCGCAGCATCGCCTCGTCCTCGACAATGAGAATTGTCTCGTCCCCCCCGATAAAGGCGGCGTCGGGCATTTGCGAAGGGGTGATGCTCGGTTTCCCCTCAAACTGGGGAAAACGAACGTCAAATGTGGACCCCTTGCCCGGAGCACTGGTGACCTCGATTGAGCCGTTGTTCTGTTTGATGATTCCATAGACGGTGGACAGCCCCAACCCGGTGCCCTGCCCGGATTTCTTGGTCGTGAAAAAGGGTTCGAAGATGCGGGTAACCGTATCCTGGTCCATGCCCGAGCCCGTGTCGGATACCGAGAGCAGGACGCGGTCAGAAGTGACGTCCGCTGCTGACGAGAGCACGGTGTCGCCATCAACGGTCTCGTTTTTGGTCGAGACGGTGATGGTCCCCCCATCGGGCATGGCATCTCGAGCGTTGATCACCAGGTTCATGATCACCTGCTCCATCTGCCCTTCGTCGGAAAAAACATAGCGCAACTTGGGATCGAGCTTGAAATCGAGGGTGATGTCCTCGCGGATCAGACGGGCCAGCATGCGCTCTATGCCGTGAATCAATTCGTTGAGATCGAGCACTTGGGGATTGAACACCTGTCGGCAGCCGAACGCCAGCAATTGGCGGGTCAGCACCGAGGCCCGGTCTGCGGCATGTGCAATACCTTTGATGTAGTTACGGACCGGATCGGACGGATGCAACTCGAACAGCCCCAGCTCACTGTACCCGGCAATCGCGGTCAACATATTGTTGAAGTCATGGGCCACCCCACCGGCCAGTGCGCCAATCGCCTCCAATTTTTGGGATACCGCCAGTTGGGCCTCCTTTTTGGCCAATTCCCGCTGCGCCTTCTTCGTCTCTGAGATGTCGAACATCAAACCGCGCAGCCCGTCCACCTTTTCCTCGTGAATCACCGCGGCGAACCGGGCGATGATCGGTAGGCTCGTACCGTCCTGCCGCAAGACCTCGTATTCGGCGCTTCCCAGCTGCTTGCCGCTCAATGCGGAGGCCAGGTCCTTGGTCACCCTGGCGCGATCCGGCTCGGCAAAGAGGGATTTGTCGGCGAATCGCCGGTTGAACGCCTCCCGGTCACAATCCAATACCTG
>JANQET010000011.1 GCA_028278265.1 Myxococcota bacterium | reverse complement strand
CCAATCTCGGTTGTTCTGTTAGCCCCAGGGCGTTGCCCTGGGCTGGGTATGGGGCACCCCATTGGGGTGCGGAATGCACAACACGGCTTAAGTTAGCGCCTATGAGGGCCGGGGAGGGGGCGAGGGGTGAGCGACGTCGGTCTGCCAACGTTCGGCATCAACCGGGTAACAGTCTGATGTTTGGAGAGCTTTTTCAGCGGAGGGCAGGAGAAACGTTTTTGTAAATAGTGTCCTGTTAATTCCTCATTGTGCGCGTGGGATTGAGAATATTCTCACTTTAGCTTGATACAATACTCAATCGTCCCCGTCGCGCTCCACCCGGTTGCGGCCGTTCTGCTTGGCCCGATACAAGGCTCCGTCTGCCCGGGCGAGCAGTTCTTTGCCGCTCTCGTTGTCGCCGAGCATCGCCACACCGAGGGAAATGGTCACCGGCGGGAGCACCCGTCCGTCTCGACAATCCACCTCCTGGCCACCCACCTGCTGCCGCAACCGTTGCGCCACGATCATGCCGTCATCGAGCGCCGTCCCCGGCAGGATCACGACGAACTCCTCCCCGCCGTAGCGGGACGCCAGGTCAGTGGGACGGAGACTGTTCAAAATAGTTTGGGACACGGTGGACAGCACCCGATCGCCGGCAGCGTGGCCATAGGTGTCGTTGACCCGTTTGAAGTGATCCACATCCAACATGATCACGGTAAACGACGTGCCCCCACACCGGTGCCGCTGGGCCAGGCGATCCAGGTTGACCTCGAGCCAGCGCCGGTTGCGCAGACCGGTCAAGGCGTCCACCGAAGCTTCCCGCTCCAACCGAATCCGCCGCTGCACCCCCTCGACGATCTTCGAGTTGTTGGCGCGCAGGCGCTGGGCCAGGATGAGCAGCAGGTTGGTGGCAAATTCGTGGGAGGCCTCCACCAGACGCCAAAACGTCTCCTCGTCGATGGAGAGCAGTCGGGTCTTTTCGGCAGCGCGGACAAATGCGGTGCCCGGGGAATCGTCGATGACCGATATCTCTCCCACGGTCTGACCCTTGTCCAAAAAG
The DNA here is from genome assembly GCA_028278265.1 of Myxococcota bacterium. Lineage (GTDB taxonomy): Bacteria > Myxococcota_A > Polyangia > JAAYKL01 > JAAYKL01 > JANQET01. Next base: position 31,776 of record JANQET010000011.1, on the reverse strand, counting down.
GCCACGGGTTCCCGGTCGGCGGTGTCCAAGTGAACGCTGAGCTTACCGGACAACACGATGTACATCGTCTGATTGGTCTGGCCCTTTTCGAGGAGCATCTCGCTCTTGTTCAACGTCAGCACCGGGCAGTGTTCGAGCAGACCCCAGACCGACTCGATGGTCACCCGACGCAGCACGTGAACCTTGTGAAACTCCCCCGGGGTGAAACCGTTTTTCGTGGGTTGGGGCTCGCTGTCGACCTTTTTGGGGATCACTGATGTCATTTCGATACCTGCGGACTCGATTTGTTGCCCGCCTATTTACCTTGACCCAAAATCGGCCGCCAGGCAAAGTAGTTTCCATGAAACCGTTGACGATCGGGCTCACGATCCTAGCGGTGACTCTCGTCGCCCACACCGCGTCTGCCCAGTGCACCAAAGATACGGACTGCAAGGGTGATCGGATCTGTCAAAATGGCGTCTGTGTCGACCCCGGTTCCGCTGCCACGCCGGCTGCTCCCTCAATCGCGCCGCCTGTCCCGGAACCGATCCCAGCGATTTCAGCCGACCCCTGTACGCGCATCATCTGCTCGGGTCACGGCACTTGCGTCCTCAAAAACGGGGAGCCGACCTGCGCTTGCCACAGCGGCTTTTCCGCCGACCACACCGGACTCAATTGTGTCGCTGTGACACAGCCAACCACCGACCCAATAGCGACAACCACGTCGCATCGACCCGTCACCCTCGCCCGTCAGGGAGAGCCCCCTTCCACGGGTTGGGCGATGGCGGCGAGTATCATCGGCTTTGTCAGCGGCGCCGGTGTCATTGCGATGGGCATCATCAGCTCGAGCGAGTCGGCTGACTCGCAGGAGCTCTACGACAGCGAGCCGTGCTGGTCATCGGGAGAATGCAGCATGGCCGAAGAAAACGAGGCGCAGTCGTGGATTTTCGGGATCAGCGCATTGGCCCTGGGAGCTGCCGCATCGCCGATTGTATTTGTCGGGGGCAAATCGGCACGGCGGCACGGGGATGTCGACGGGTCGGTGCCGTTTCGCATCGTCGGCTGGGCGTCATATGGGGCGTGCCTCTCGGGCGCCGTGACGTTGGTCGGATTGGGCATCGCCGAAGTGCGGGCACCATCAGCGTTGATCGGCATCATCGGGGGAATCGGAGGATTGAGCCTGTTCTCATTTGCGATCGATGCCTTGATTTCGCGAAACCAGGCCAAAGCGGCTGCCGCAGAATATACCAGCGGTGAAGCCCGGATTCTCCCGCTGCTAACACCGACGATCGGCCGCGACGGCTCGCTGGGCGCTGTACTCGGCATCGGCGGGCGATTCTAACACCACACCGTTTTTCCCGCTGACATTCAAAAATCAACGCGACGATCAAACTGTTCAGCCACACGTCGAGCCTGCTCGATATCAATGCCCCAACACCAAACGCTTTTTTTGTCAGAGTTTCTCAGGCGCCGGACAATACCTTCCTATCGATGGTGAACTACGAAACGTAACAGGCTTAGTTACAGAGAGGAACGACGATGACCAACAGAATAATGACAATCCTATCTATAGCGGCGCTGATGCTGGCCACCGCCAGTGCGTGGGCGCAGGTGGAAACCTGGGCGACGTACTACCAAGCGAAAGACGGCCAGATGCTGGATGGCCGAACCATCCAAACGGCAGACGGGGGGTACCTGGTGAGCGCCAGCGCGGATTATGACGCGCCGTTGGACCGGGGCTACTTCCTGGGACACTTCCTGGCCAAGTACGGTCCGGCGGGCGGCTTGCAGGGGTATCGCGAGATCGAAGGTCATCAGGCGGTAGACGTCGAAGAGATCCGGTTTTTCGGATTTATCATCGGCTACTACGTCCTTTCCTTCAGTAATATCGCGCGGGTCAACAACGGCGACGTCAACTTTGCGCATGCATTTGCCCTGGCCCGACTAGACGCCCAGGGCAACCTGCTGTGGGAGAAGCAATACGGCTACCTCCCCTTCCATATGCTCGCTTCGGAGATGATTGTCGATGGCAGCGGCATCACCATCGCCGGCATGATGTACGCCAAAACCGGTGAGATGAACGCCGATGCGTGGGTCGTGCGCACCGATCTGGAGGGCAATCTCGTCTGGAAGAATCGGTATGATCACAAAGTCGACGAAATGGCCGTTTCAATAGCCAAGGTCGGCAATCGGGGCTACGTGCTGGCCGGCAAATGGGACGACGACGAGACCGACAACAGCAATATCTGGGTACTGGAGCTCGACGACAGGGGACGGGTGCTCAAGCGCCGCCAGTTCGATTCGGGACAGTCCGATATGCCCCGTGACATTGTGGTCGCCGACCACACGGCCGGACAAGAGCAATACCTCTTGGTTGGCTCATCGTTGGCGACCACCAAAAGTTACGATGTGCTGGCGATGCGCTTTGACATGAACCCGGACCACCCGCCGATGTGGTCCAAGGTGTACCGCGCAAACGCCCAGGGAAACGGATGGGGTGAGGGCCTTTCGGCGATACTGCACGAGACCACGCCGGGAAATACCGAGTTGGTGATCGCCGGTACGAGCACTGTCGATGAATTCAATTTGGACGGTCTCGTCATGCGGCTAGACCCGGCTGACGGAACCCTCAAATGGCACCAGCATTGGGGTGGCCCGGGTACCGAAAGACTGACGGATATTCGCCCTGCCACGTCGGGCAACTACCTGGTCACCGGTACGACCACCACGTTCGATACCGGCGACAGAACGCGGATCTTCAGCATGGGGCTCACCCCGGACGGGTTACCCTTCAAAGATGATCGTTGCTGGAAGAACAATCTCGAGATGACAACCACCTCAGTGGAGTTCGACTCGGATCAGTTGGCCGTCGAAGAGATCCCCATTGCCCTGATCGTTGACATCGAGAATTCGGACGTGGCAATCCCCGATCCCGATGTGGGATCCCTGTGCGAGTGGCCGTTCCCCTAATTCCAACCCAAATCGCCTACAGCAAAACAGGATTCAAAACACAAGGCCGGTCATGATGCTGGGCAGAACCGGGCTACCGCCCATATAGAGACCCGGAAAAGTTACCAGGGCCGAGATGCCGAGCGTCCAGTCGACCCCACGGCGGTGGATGTGCAACGAAATCTCAGGATTGAGCAAGGGGCCCCACAACCAAGCGGGGAACGATTCTGAGTCCACAAACACCATTCCCCCAGAGAGACCCAGTCCCGCCCTGACCTCGGTGCGTTCATCAATGGGAAAAGGAACGCCGGCAACCAAACCACCATGAACTCCTTCGAGGATCGCCCCGTACATCACAGTGCCTTGTAGAGGAGTGAGATAAAAAGACCGCCACCTCATCGTAAACAGCCTCAGGGATGTCGCAAAGCCTCCCGGGGCGAGCCCAATCAGCCAGGCTACCCATTCCACATCGAACGCTTTGGGAATCGCAGCCTCGCAATACTGCTGCCTGATCGTAGTCCACACGACTTCGGTCTCACTCTTTGAATGATCAGGCGAAGAACTCGACAAAGCACCTGAGGACTCGGGCAAACCGCCTTGGTCTACGCGCAGGGGTTGGGCCACGGCGGTGCTTGCCAGACTCGACAAAATTAAACCTACCAACAATTGTCTCATCACAACCTCTTGTCCGCAATCTACTTGGGTCTCGAATATAGTCCGAAAATAGGTACTTTATAGCATCCGTTCAATCCCCTCAATTTATTAGAGCCCATCTCAATCGCGAGAACCGGTTGGCTCAGGGCGATTTAACTGTTAGATTAAATCTGACATCACGAGCTGCGCGGGCCCGGCGTTGGCCGTGGAAGAGATTTCAATTTATTGTCCAATAGTCAATTGGATATCGTTAATCTAAGGAGATGATAGATGATCCATGGTAACCCTAGACATATCTGGACCTTGAAACGGACGCTCGGTTTCATTTTGCTCAGCGGATGCCTTTGCTGGGCCGACGTGATCCGAGCCGACGGGCATTCTCCCGCTCGTGTGCTTTCCTACGAGCTGGATGTGAGCTTCATGCCCCAAGCCGAGCTGAGTTTTTCCCAATTGATCGAGGCACTGACCGGTGAGGTCTACGACGACATCAAGAACAGCACCCAGCGGTTTCCCTACATGGAGGGGTCGGCCGCGGTCACCGTGGACTTGGGCTCAAAACCGATAAACCGGCTCACCTTCTTTTTGCATTCCGAGCTTAGGGTGAGCGCTGTCCGCATCGAAAACCGCGAGCTCTCGTTCACCCAGGATCGGGAGTACTATCGGTACAGTTACACCCTGCTCGCCAATCGGGTGGACGTGCAGCTGCCGCGAGCATCGGGTCGCGTGACCCTGCGGTTCGAATACGCGGGATTCTTTCACCGCTCATTTGCGGGCAGCACCTCGAACTACATGCGCCTGGATCGGGACGGGGTTTTCCTTCGCTCCCACGGGTATTCGCTCTGGTTTCCCACAATACTCAATGACAAAGAACGGGAACGTCACCGGGTCGATTTCAATGCCGTACGCATCACCACCCCCAAGAAACTGCGGGCGGTCTTTACCGGTCAGCGCCTTCGCGAATTCAACCAGCGGGACAAACGGATTTCCGAGTGGCAAGCCAAACAGATTCACGTCAACCAGGCCCAGTGCACCGCCCGACCGTTCCTGCTGACCAAGCAATCCGGCCTCCATCTCTACTACTTGAACCATCCCCAATCAAAGGCGACCGCCCGGGGTATCCGGCGGTTTTCCAGCCGACTGCTCTCCCTGTTCACCGAGCGATACCGCCCGATTCAAACCACCCCCCAATACCACATCGCCGAGTTGCCCGTTTTCGGAGACATCTCCAGCGGCAACATGATCGGCTTGACCAGCCACACCTGGCGCAACTTCAACGCCCACCCCCACTACAAAATCACCATCGCCCACGAGTACGTCCACCCCTTCGTCCACCATGTGGTCCCCCAGCAGGACCCCCTCTTCGCCTTGAACATCGAGGGCTTTCCCAGCTATTTCCACCTCCCCGTGCTGGCCGAGATTTTCGGACAGCAGTGGTACCAGGAGAGAATGCGCCAAATAGAACAGGCCTATCTTAAGCGCAGGAAAACAGGCTTGGATCGCCGGGGTAATCCCCTACCCCGGGAAAAACCGATCGCCGCTTTGACCGCCGGTGACATCTCCATCTACAAGGACACCTTCATTCTGAACGATCGCTGCCCCTTGTTTTTGAACTATCTGCAAAAGAAAATGGGCCAAACACAGTTCTTAAAATTCTGCACCGCCCTTTTCGCCAAACAGAATCTCACCATGAACGGCTTCAAACAACTCATCGAGCACTATCTTCCCGGCTCGGCCAAAGATGTCTCCATCTGGCTGGAGGGCAACGACTATCCGACCAGGTTTCATCTTTGAACCGACCCGGAGCCCTCCTCTGCAGGACCCCTTTCTGACAGCCGACAAAAGCAAGGTGTTCTACTCGAACGACCACGTGACCCACGGCTTCTCCGCCGAGCCCAACCCCCAGGAGTGGGTGCTGATCTATCTGTTCTACGAAATCGGTGTCTGCGCCGGGGACATCATCATCGAGTAGACGCCTACACCTCGACCGGACTGGGGGTGGCGATCGGTTCGCCGGAGAGGCGGGTTCGTCGCTTGGCCAGCCACACCCTGAAGTTCTCGACGATCAAGAACATCGACGGGACGAGGGTCAGGATGACCACCGTGGAGACCAGCACGCCAAAGCCCAAGCTGACCGCCATCGGCACGAGCAGTCGTGCCTGGACCGAGGTTTCGAAAATCATCGGTGACAACCCGCCGAAGGTGGTCAACGAGGTGAGCATGATCGGTCTCAGCCGCTGCTTGGCCGCCAGGGCCGCCGCCTCGGCCGGGGCATGCCCCGCCTTGCGGAATCGATTCGCCGCATCCACGTAGACGATGGAGTCGTTGACCACCACCCCGGAGAGCGCCACCATGCCCAGCCAGCTGAAGATGCACAGTTCCAGGTCGAGCAGCACGTGGCCGATGAAGGCGCCGACAAAGCCGAACGGGATGGCGATCATCACCACAAAAAACGGCTGCAGGTAGCTGCGCAGGGGCACGGCGATGAGGGCGTACATCCCGACCAGGGCGATGATGAAGCCGAGCAGGAGGAAGGACATGAACTCCTCCTGATCTTTCTGCTGGCCCGCCCGCGCCTGAATCAAGCCGGGATACTTGGCGATCAGCTTGGGCAGGTAGTCGGTGTTCGCCGCGGTGATCACCTCGTCGGCATTGGCCTGCTCTTTGACCACGTCGGCCTTGACCCGCAGCACCCGCTTGCCGTCGACCCGCTGAATCGTCGAGTAGGCCTGCCCCTCCTTGACCTTGGCCACCTTGCGCAGGGGCATCTCACTGCCCGAGGGGGTTTTGAGTATCAACTCCTCGATGCTGCTCAGGGACTCCCGCTCACTGCGGGGCAGCTTGACCATCACCCGCATCTCGTCCCGGCCCCGTTGCTGCCTCAGCGCTTCGTAGCCGAAGAACGCGCTGCGCACCTGGGTGGCCACGTCGATCGTGGTGAATCCGGCGGCCATGCCTTCGGGGGAGAGAGTGAAATCGAGTTGGGATTTGCCCCGTTCGATACCGTCCTCGACGTCTTTGACCCCCTTGTATCCCCGCAGGTATTGGGCGAACTCCTGGGCCGCGGTCTCGAGCACCCCCGTGTCCGCGTGGCTCAGCTGAATGTCGATCGGTTTGGCGTTATTGGAGATCGACGAATTGAACGAGAGGGACTGCAATCCCGGAATATCCCCGACCTCTGCACGCCAGGCATCGACAAACTCCTTGGAGCTGATCGGTCGCTGGGACGAGGGCACGAGCATGCACCAGATCTGCAGGGTGTGGCTGCCGTCGTCCCCGACCACCGAGAGCACCCCGTCGCTGATCTCCTTGCCGCCGTTCTGTTCCAGCACCCGGTGGACCGCGTTGACGAAGCGATCCTTGAGCTTAATCGTCTCCTCGACCGGCACGCCGAAGGGGAGCTTGGCGTTGACGCTGACAATGGGGGACTCCTCCTCGGGCATGAATGAGGCCTTGATAAAGCCCCCGGCCTTCAACCCCAAAGAGGTGGTGAAGATGGCGATCCAGATGGCCAACGTGACCCACCGTTTGCGCAGGGCCATTGCGATGAACGGCGCGTAGATCCGGTTGACAAAGGTCTCCAGCCCATTGGAGACGCGCGATTGGACACGGGTGATGGTTGACCAGAACACGAGTCGCCTGAAGAACGCGCCGACGCCCCTTTTTTTGAGCGGCTTCATCTGGCCCAGGTGGGCGGGCAGAATGTAGAACGACTCGAGCAGGGAGAGCGCCAGCACCACCATCACGATCGCGGGGATAGCAAAGATGAAATCCCGCGTGGGTCCGGGCACGAACAGCAAGGGGGAGAAGGCGGCGATGGTGGTGGCGATGGAGAAGAACACGGGCATCGCCACCTCCCGCGCCCCGGCAATGGCCGCCTCGAGGGACGGCTTGCCCTGTCGCTTCATGCGATGGATATTCTCCCCCACCACAATGGCATCGTCGACCACCATTCCCAGCACGATGATAAAGGCGAACATGGAGATCATGTTCAGGGAGATTCCCATTGCCGGCATGAACACGAAGGTGCCCAAGAAGGCCACCGGAATGCCCAGCGTGACCCAGAAGGCGACGCGAGGATCGAGAAATAGCCCCAGAATCACGAGCACGAGGATCAACCCGTACATCGCGTTGCGGCGCATCAGGTTGAGCCGGTCGCTATACCATTGGGAGCGATCCAACCAGGTGGTGACATGGGTTCCCGGAGGCATTGTATCGGCAAAAGATTGGGCGAACTCCTTGGTTGCTGCCGCCACTTCGGGCGGAGATTGATCCCCCACGCTGTAGACCCGCAGCCAGACCACGTTCTTCCCTTCGAAAGCGACCGAGCTGTCCGACTCGACAAAACCATCGGTGATCGTCGCGATGTCACCGAGCTTTACCGTGCTGCCATAGGACGAAGTGACGATCGGGATGTCGGCGAACTCCTCCCCGTGATACCGCCGCTCGGTGGTTCTGAGCAGCACCTCTCCGCCCTTGGTCTTCACCCCACCGGCGGGAATCTCCCGCGCGGTTCGACGAATGGTCTGGGCAATTTGAGCCAGGGTGAGGCCGTATTTGCGCAGGGTCGCCTGGGGTACCGAGATGGCAATCTCCAGATCGTCCTGGCCGTGCATCGTCACGGTGGAAACTTCATCCCGTTCGACGAGTTGGGTGCGTGCCCGCTCAGCCAGCTTTCGCAAAATCAGCGGATCCGCATCTCCGTAGAAGACGAGCCATATTGCCTCGGCGCGATACTCCGGCGCGCGAACGATGGGGCGCTCAGCATCCTGGGGCAACGTGGTGATGCGGTCCACCGCGTTCTTGACATCGGCCAGGGCCTTGTTCCGATCGACCCCCTGTTCCAGCTGGACCCGCACATTGCCCCATCCCTCCCAGGCGTTGGAGGTGACCTCTTTGACCCCGTCCAGATCCCGCACCGACTCTTCGATCGCGAGGATGATGCCCTGCTCCACTTCGGCGGGACTGGCCCCGGGATAGGGCACCGACACCCGAACCTCATCCGCTTCGAATTTGGGCTGGACCTCTTTGCGCACCTGGAGCAGCGCCATGGCGATGCCGCAGCCGATCAGACCGAACATGATCAGGTTGGCGGCCACCGGATTTTTCGCCATCCAGGCAATGGCGCCTTCCATTCGTTCCCGTCGGTTCATTGGCTCTTCTCCGCAACTGTCTCAGGGGACGGTTCAGCCTCTTTTGCCACACCGGCGTCTGCGTTGACGTTTTCCCCTTCCAGGCGCAGGGCCATGCCGGCAACCGGTGTCTCGATGCGGTTGGTGATCACCTTGTCGCCGGCCTCGATCCCACCGCGGACATAGGCGTTGAGTTCAGAGGACCACAAGACCTCCACATCGCTGACTCTGAGTTTGCGGTCATCGGTCAGCAGCCAGACCTTGTCGTTCATCCGCACCGCGTGGCGGGGTATTTCGATCATCCCGTCGAGCTTGGGCCCTTCGATCTCCACGGTGACCGCGGCGTCGAGCAACAGGGGAAAGGAGAACGGTTCGGCCGAATCATCCGCTTTGCCGATTTGGGGTCTGCCGGAAGAAGCGATCGGCTCGAAGGGATTCTCCACCTCGATCACCAGGCGGGCCATTTTACCCTGGGGATCCACGCCCCCCAGCAACTTGAACACGCGCCCCCCGTACGACTCGACTACCCCCGCGCCCATCTCCTGCTTGACCACCACCTTGGAACCGGGCCGGCGCTTGCCCTTGGGGAAAGTGATCCAGGGCAGCTGATGAACCGGGATCGACACGCCGACCCAAAAGACATCGGCGTCCACCAGGGTGGCCAGCCGAGAGCTGGGCCCGACAATCTGTCCGATATCGACGAACTTCTCGGTGACCAGGGCGTTGAAGGGGGCTTTGATCGCGGTGCGGCGGCGGTTCATCTTGGCGATTTCCAGGTTGCTCTTGGCGGCGGCGAGGGTCGATTTGGCCACCTCGAGCTGGGTTTCGCGCAGGGCGAGTTTTTTGCCCGCATCGGTGGGTTTGACCTCGTTGTCGATGAGGTGCCATTCCCGTTCGGCCACGGCCTTGCGCCCCTCCTCCAGGGCGAGCTCCATCGCTGACCGGGCCACGGTGGCGCGCTGCTGTTCGACGAGCAACTCGTACTGCTTGGGATCGATGCGCAGGGCGGTCTCGCCCACGCGAAAGCGACCGCCGGGGACCAACTTATCGTTGCAGAACACCACCCGACCGTTGACCTCGGGATAGAGGGTCACCCGCCGGGAGGGCATCACTGTGCCCATGGCGGAGATCTTGACATGGCCGGTCGAGGCGAGGGCTTCTGTGACTTCCACCACAGTCGCTCGTTTTTGTTCGTCGACCCGGGGAGGGGGCTCCTTGGCCCGAGCGAGCAACTGGTAACAGACCACGCCGGCGGCGATGATCCCAAAGACGAGCAATACGCTGAGGATTTTCCGAATCACTTTTTTCATGGCCCTCGCCCCTTTGAATAAATATTCGTCAACAGATAGACGCCGGGATCACTCAAAAGGTTGCACTTTGACCCAATTTTTCCCGAAAAGACGACCGCCCCTCTTGGGGCAAATCTCTCTACGCCTCTCTATGTCGTTACGGCAGGGAGACCGATTTATTTCAGGAAAAAGCGACGGTTGCCGGCCCGATCAATATGCATCGCTACCGGAAATGATCTGTCATCAACTAAACTTTAATCATTTCAGATCGTTAGACTGGATTTTCTGCTGTCTCGGCCACTGCCCCGCTTTCGAAATCCCGGCGCTCGCCGATAAATACATTGAGAGATGAACATGTTGTCGACACTTGTCCTGATGGCCATGGCGGTTGCCGCCTACGTGGGATTTTACCACCTCGTCCTCTATCTCAAGCGCCGCAAAGATCGCTTCAACCTCACCTTTGCCGGGGTCTGCCTCTCGCTGGTCTCCTACGACGCGTTCAGTGCAGGGTTGTTTTCGGTCTCGTCGGCGGCAGAAGGGGCCTTTTGGCAACGGGGGCAGATTACCTCCCTCGCTTCGATCACCGCCATTGTGTTTGTCTTTGTCCACGATCTGGTGGGACAAAAAATGTCGCGGTGGGTCAAGGTCACCCTCGCCGTGATCGGAGCGCTGGCCGTGATCAACTTCTTCACCCCATGGGGCGTGGTCGATGGTGTGTCTGACGTCAAGACCGTTGTCTGGATGGGGGTGACCTACCACGAGTCCGCGCTGGGGCTGGGCGCCACCCTGTTGTTCGTGATCACCATCGGGGGCATGCTGTACTGTCTCTTGCTGTTGAATCGCCACCGGCGGGAACGCCGATACCTCAAAACTATTTTTGTCCTCGTGCTGCCGTTCTTTGTCACGGCGATCAACGACATCTGCGTCTCCAGCGGCCTTTACCCGTCGATCTACATCGTTGAGTACGGTTTTTTCACGTTGATTCTGGGTATGGCCCACAGCTTGTTGACCAAATCGGTCCAGGTCCATGAAGCCGTGGAAGAGCTCTCCGTGCGGTTGGAAGATCGGGTCCGGGAACGCACCCTCCAGCTCGAGGAGGCCCACAAGGTGCTCGTCGAAGAGGCCCACCGGGCCGGCATGGCCACCATCGCCACCGGGGTGCTGCACAACATGGGCAACCTGCTCAACAGCGTGAACACCTCGACGGGTCTGCTGCTGAGAAACGTCAATAAGCCGGCAGTGCGCAAGCTAGAGCGGGCCAACACCCTCTTGCGGGAGAACATCGACAAGCTCAAAGCGGTCCATGAGGGAGACGACCGCCTGCTCAACCTGTTCGACTACTACCTGATGCTCGAACAGCCCTTTGGCAAGGAGCACGAATCCATCGCCCACAATGTCCAACGGCTGCAAAATGTCACCGAGTCGATGTGCCAACTCGTGGCGGCCCAACAGGGGTATGCCGATTCGGGCAGCTACAGCGAAGAGGTCGACCTGACCGGGGTGTTGAACGACGCGTTGACCATGCAACAGACGGTCCTCGATCGATATCAAATCGAGGTTCAACGCCAGTTCTGTTCAGTCCCCACCATCGAGGCGCAAAAGTCGAAGTTGCTCCACGTTTTCATGAACCTGATCAAAAACGCCGTTGAATCACTGGAGGGCACGCCTAACCACCCCCCGAAGCTGATCCTCGAGGTGGTTGCCAGCGACCGGGATATCCACGTCGTCGTCGAGGACAACGGGGAGGGCATACCGGTCGAAAATTTGGGCAAGGTGTTCTCTTACGGGTTTACGACCAAGGACGGGGCCCACGGTTTCGGCCTGCACAGTTCCGCCAACTACGTGACCGAGATGGGGGGGACGATCACGGCCCGAAGCGAAGGGGTGAACAAAGGAGCCGTGTTCCAGCTGCGCTTTCCCACGATCGATGACACCCGGCCCAGTGCTTGACCGGTTGACCCCGTTGATCAACATTTCTTAACAATTGCCACATATAGAATTAAACGTGCAGTGAGATAGTTGAACCCGACGCCGCCGGTTTGGATCACCGGCGAACCCGGTGGACGCCGAGCACGGTTGAGAGGTATAGAATTCGATCATGAACGATAACGACATTCACGTATTGATGATCGAGGACGACGCCAAGCTGACAGCGTTGGTGCGGGAATACCTCTCCCGGCATCAGATTGTAGTCACAGCGGAGCGCGACGGCGAGCAGGGGCTGGCCACCGCCCATCGGGGCAGCTTCGATCTGGTGCTGCTCGACCTGATGCTCCCGGGCCTTAGCGGCTTGGAAATCTGTCAACGGATCAGACAACACTCCGATATTCCGATCATCATGATCACCGCCCGCGGTGAAGAAGCCGACCGGGTGATGGGGCTCGAGATCGGCGCCGACGACTACCTGGCCAAGCCGTTCTCGGTGCGCGAGCTGCTGGCGCGCATTCGGGCGACTGTGCGCCGGGTTCGCGGCCAAATGGGCCCCCAGCAGAAGCTGGTCACCTGCGGCGAGCTGGTCCTGGATCCCGGCGCCCAAAAGGCCCGTCTCGCCGAGGAGGAGCTCGATTTGACCGGTTACGAGTTTGCTCTGCTCTACGCCCTGGTGGAGCGGGCCGGACGGGTCCTCTCCCGGGAACAGCTGATGCACCTGGCTCGGGGCAGCGCAGATGAGGCGTTCGATCGCTCGGTCGACGTGCACATCTCCCATTTGCGCCAAAAGCTCGGCGACAATCCCCGACACCCCAAACGCATCAAGACCGTCCGCGGCATCGGCTATCTCTTTATGGCCGAAGGATGATCCGCTGGGCCAAGAAGCTGTTGCCGCGCCGGCGGCTGTTTTTGCGCGTGTTTCTCCACGGCCTGCTGCTGGTCACGGTATTGTATATCGCCACCGGGGTCGCCTTTATGCGCTTCGGTGGTTCGTCGGACGGACCATTTGTACTGCGACGATTTGCCGATTTAATCGCCAAAGAGATTGAACCGCACCGTCTGGAACAACCCCGCTTACAGGAGACAATCGACAAGTTCTACTCTGTCGCGCGCACCGAATTCGCCGTTTACCGCGCAGATGGAGCGCTGCTCGCCCAAACGAGTTCCCGGGCACCCGGCCCGGTTGAAGCCGAGTCCTTTGCCGACCTTCGACAGGGGCGCCACAACCACTTTCGTCACGGTCGCAACATTCTGGTTCCCCTTCTACCGATCGCCGATTCGGCCGGGAGCAGAGAGGACCCGCCGTTTGAAGCATACCTCATCGTCAGCTGGGATCCGCGAAACATACACGAGCGGATCCTCCTCGGTCTGGCCGTGCTGTTGGTGGTGTTGGCGCTGATGTCGATTCCCCTGGCCCGCTCCATCGCCCGACCGCTGGACCAACTCACCGCGGCGGCCAAGCAATTCTCCGAGGGACACTTCAGCGCCCGGGCAAACATCGTACGCAAAGATGAATTCGGCACCCTGGCCCGCACGATGGAGGAGATGGCGGCCCACCTGGGTCAGCGGATAGCATTGGAAAAGGAGCTGCTGGCCAACGTCTCCCATGAGATCCGCACGCCACTGACGAGGATCAAAGTGGCCCTGGAGCTGTGTGATGAAAAAAATGCGTCGATCGATGATGTCCAATCCTACTTGGCGTCGATCGCCGACGACACGGCGGAGTTGGAAAAACTGGTCGACGACGTAACGACCATCGCCAAGCTGGAGCTGGCCGCCACCCGGGGGGAACAGCACGCCTACATCCTAAGAAAAGAATCGACCCCTCCCTCGGCGCTGTTACCCCCGTGCCAAACCCGCTTTGCCCAACTCTATCCCGACTACCGGCTGATGCTCCACCTCCCGTCGGAACCTCCCCCGGTCGAGGTGGATCCCCCCCTGTTCCGACGAGTGCTCAACAACCTGCTGGACAACGCGGCAAAGCACAGCTCCCCCTCACAGGAGATCGAGCTTGCGGTGATCCCCGGCAACGAGACATTGACCTTTGAGGTGAGGGATCGGGGCACCGGCATCGACGCAGCCGATCTTCCCCGCATTTTCGAGCCGTTCTTTCGAGGTGACAAAGCGCGGACCCCGGACATCGGCGGTACCGGGTTGGGCCTGACCATCTGCAAACGGATCGTCGACGCCCATGGCGGCGAGATTGAAGCGATCAATCGTCAGGACGGGGGCGCTACGATTCGCGTCAAAGTCCCGTCAACTTGAACCCGCTATTCCAGCTCCAGCTGTTCTGCTAGCTCCAGAATAGGGATCGCCCGTGTTTCCTCGTCAATGCGATAGCTATATTCGGGACGCGCCACGACAAAAGCTTTGGTGCGCGCAAAATCGGGCAGCCTCTTGTGAGTGACGATCCGTCTGATTTTTTGAATATTTCCGATATCGGCTCGATCGGGCAGCTCGGTCCATTTGCACTCAATCAACCGGCCGAACCCTCCCCCGAGCACCAGAAAATCGATCTCGACTTGTTGCTTGTCGCGGTAGAACCAAAGGTGAAGCGGCTTGGCAGAAAAATCGAGGAGCTTTCTCAATTCGCTGAATACATACCCTTCCCAGATGGCCCCCAGAAACGGACTTTTCAACAGGTTCTCCTCGGTGACGCCGAGGAGGTAGCAGAGGAGTCCTGAATCACAAAAATAGAGCTTGGGCGATTTGACGATTCGCTTGCCAAAGTTGGCAAACCACGGCTCGATCAACGCGATTTGATTCGAGGCCTGGAGCACGCTGAGCCAGGAGGTGACCGCCTTGCTGCTGATGCCGACATCGTTGGCCAAGGCGGATTTGTTCAACAGTTGGCCGCTGCGCGCGGCGCAGGCGCGGACGAACCGTTCAAAATCCCTCAAGCTGGTCACGTTGAGAATTTGCCGCACATCTCTTTCGAGGTAGGTGGCTACGTAGGAGCCGAAGTACATCTCCAACGGGATGTCCTGATCTCGCCAGAGCTCGGGGAATCCTCCGCGGACGATCTTTCCCGCATAGCTCTGTGCGGTCATCGGCGGCGGCTGATGTTCGCAAATTTCGCCCAGGGCCAAGGTCTCCAAGTCCAAGATGGCCGCCCGTCCGGCCAGACTTTCTGAGACCTCCTTCATCAAGGAGAATTTTTGCGAACCGGTCAACACGAACCGGCCCGCGCGATGCCGATCCGAGTCGACCGCGGCCTTTAGATGGCGAAACAATCCTGGAGCGTATTGTACCTCATCGATCAAAAGAGGACCGGGGTGCTTCTCCAGGAACGCCCGAGGCTCGTCCTCGGCAAAAGTGGCGGCAGAGGGGATGTCCAAGGAGAGGTAGGTGTGATCGGGAAACAACCGACGCAGCAGTTCTGTTTTACCTGCCTGGCGAGCACCGCTGAGCACCAGGACGGGGAATTTGCGCGCCGCAAGCTGAAGATTGTCTGAAATTTTCCTTTTATACCACACAGTTGGCAATTTTTACCTGTGAAGTAAGAATTGTCAACTTTTAAAGCCCGATTAGATTGACAAGCAAATTCGAGCCGTTCACAAGCCCCACAGGAATCACTGGGATAGGTTGGTGGAGGGAGACTATCGGTGATTGGCACCACCGCGATTAGGGCACATTGGGATACAGAACCTCGTCAGTTGCTAACTCTGGTAGAGGTTCTTTCTCGAGCCGACCGAAATCGGAGCTGGAGGCGCGGTCGAGCCGCAGCAGCTCGGCGAGAACCAGATTCCCCAAAATGGTGGCGGTCTCCATCAGGCTGAAATAAACCGTATTATATGTATCCTGTACGGTGTGGTAGTAGGGGGACGAGTCTTCCCCATACTCTTCGATAATCATCAACGCGGGATGTCCCGCATTGATAAACGGCATATGGTCTGAGCTGCCGATTGAAGACTCGACCAACGGAATATCGAATCCACTCTGTGCCACCGCGCTTTGGTACAACTCAAACAGCCCTGGGCCGGGAATATCCAAGTACAGGGTGTTGTCCCCATCTTCATCCCAGCCGACCATGTCGAAATTGTGAACGGAGTGAATATCGTATTGTTCCTCATCGAGCCAGTCGACAAATTCATAGCTCCCCCAGAGGCCGCGCTCTTCCTGATCGAAACCGACAAAAAGTACGTTTTTACCTCGGCATTCGATCTGCGCAGCGTATCGGGCGATAGCGCTAACAACCGATATTCCACTGCCGTTGTCGTCCGCTCCGGGGCCTTCCCAGCACGAATCGTAATGGCCGCCAATGATGATCCACTCGCTACTGGGATGTGTGGCCGGTAGAATGGCCGAAATGTTGACGCCGGTGCCATAGAGCTCGCCGTTGTCGTAGGGATGCCTAAACGTCTCCAGACCCAACTCGTCCCACAACCCCAGCAAATACGTTCTCGCATGCTCCCGCTCGGGCTCCCAGTAGCGACGCGCCAACTTCACCCCGGGAACAATCTCCTCTTTTCCGGTAAGCTTGGCCAAAACGTCTTTTTCATATTCTTGAATCCAGGGCTGGTTCGGGGCCGGCGGAATTGCGCAACAATCAGTGGTATCAAATTGACAATCCGTCGTGCACGCCAAGACACCGCCGGCAAACCCCAGGGCCGTGCAGTCCATACCGTCGAACGCATACCCGTCGCACTCCTCGCCGACGTCGACAATTTCGTTTCCACAAAACGGTTCGGGTTCGGTGTCCGACTCTGTGTCTGTGTCTGTGTCGGTATCGGTGTCAGTGTCGGTATCGGTGTCAGTGTCGGTATCGGTGTCAGTGTCGGTATCGCTGTCACTGTCTGTATCGGTGTCAGTGTCAGTATCGGTATCGGAATCGGTGTCGGCATCCGTATCGGCATCTGTGTCACCGGTTCCTGCGTCCGGCCAATCACCACCATCAGCAAGGCCATCGTCTGATTCAACTGAACAAGCCAGGAACGCAACCAACAAGAGCGTCGACGAGAGCAATAAAAACAGCGAACGTTGCAGCTTGGAGTGTTTCTGAGGGGTATTCACTGGATTCGAGCCTTTCTATCTCACGTCCGCGATCACCGGTGACCCAAACCAGCCGACGAATTCGCGCACGTTCTACTGTTAAACGAAAAAGAGAGGTCAATCGGACGATCAAATGTGGAGTACCAACCGCCAATCGCCCACCCCAACCAGCGGATTTTGGTCCAGCCAGAGGTATGCCAGCCTCGTCAGATCAGCCAGGGGGGCCGGGTCGCTGATCTGATTGCCGTCGAGCCACAACTGAACTGGATCTGCTCTAGCCCGCTCTCGTGCGGCATCCCGAAGAACGACGCAAAACGAACCCACTATTTCATCGACCGGTTATCTGGTATCATTTGCCCGTCTATCAGCAAAGAGCGAGCCGATGGCCGATATTACATTCGTCAATTTAAATATGTTGTATGTCCGTTATTCGGACACCTACGATCGAGAGCTCCATCTGCCGCTCGGTCTATTGTACCTCACCTCCGTGTTGGAGCGGGACGGATTTGAGGTGGATTTTCGAGACTACCAGATGTGTCCTAGCGCCGATCCCTTTGACTTGGATGCATTTGTGGCGTTTGTGACCGACCCGGCGCCGATTATCGGTGTCTCCTGCATGGCCAACCTGCTGCCGTTTGCGATTTTGGCGACCGAGCGGCTCAAGGCCCGCTACCCGAACCGCCCGATCGTGCTGGGTGGGGTGGGGGCCAAGGCGGTCGAGCGGGAGCTGCTCCAGCGGTTCCCCTGGATTGATTTAATCGCCCACGGGGAAGGGGAGAACTCAATCGTGCCCCTGGTCAACGCCCTGCTCAACGGCGGGGATGTCGCCGACGTACCCGGTATCTTCTATCGCCGCGAGGACGGTGGAATTGCCTGCAACGAGCCCCCGCCGCGCATCGATCAGCTGGACCGGATTATGCGGCCCGCCTATCACAAAGTCAGGCTCGAGGACTACGATGCCTACGGCATGATTTCGTCACGGGGATGTCCCTACAAATGCAGCTTCTGCTCAGTGGCGCCGGTCTGGAATCACAAGTGTCACTTTCGCTCTGCCGAGGATGTGGTTGCCGAAATGAAGGAGCTGCACGACGCGGCAGGGGTGGAGCTGTTTCTCTTTCAGGACGAATTCTTCGTCTCATCCAAAGCCGCGGTGATGCGCTATTGCGATGCGCTGAAGAGATCCGGGCTCAATGTGCGGTGGAAGGCCTTTGCCCGGGTGGACCTGGCCGATCAGGAGTTAATGGAGGCGATGGCGGACACCGGGTGTCTGGAAATTCGCTTTGGTATCGAATCCGGCTCCGAGCGCATGCTCAAGGAGACCAACAAGGGGTTCACGCCGGAGATGGCGGTGAATGTGGTCTCCCGGGCGACGCAACTGTTCCCCCGGGTGGACACCTTCTTCATTTGGGGTTATCCCGAAGAGACCCTCGACGACTTCTACCAATCTCTCTTTCAGATGATATCGTTTCGCCTGATGGGCGCGCGCGTCCTGCCGTCGCTGCTCTGCATGCTGCCCCAAACAGAGCTCTACCGTTCACTGACCCCGGCCCAGCGGGACGGCCTGGAATTCAGCGAAGCCCTACTGCCGGAGTACGTCATCACCGGACACGAGGTCTGTGAAGTGGGCGCAATCTCCATCGCCGAGCAGCACCGCGCCTTCTTCGATTTCATCCAACAGCACAAGGATCTCTTTCCCGGGTTCTTTCTCCACGACGTCGAAGAGAACATCCGGCCCAAGCTCACCATACTGCAAGAGCACGGCTTCTACACCAGAGCCGAAAGGGAACTCACCGAGCTCGACTCCTGCGGCGCCCATTCCCCGAGAGTGTGAGCGCTACACCGTGGGATCCCGAGGATGAAGCGTTCGACGATGGCTGAAGTGCCCACAGAACCGTCGCTGGACATCGACCCACTGCGACGGCGTTGGCAGAGCGATACCCGCTCTAACTCATCGTATGCGGCAGCCGGCACATTTGCCGTGTTTTTCATACTGACCGCGGTGAGCACCATCAAACTATTGATACTCGCCCCGTTGGCCATTTTCCTGCTTTGGAAGCTAATCAAGACGATTAAATCGATCCGACGAACCGAGGTATACGAGCTGGTGTTCGAAACAGATCGCGTCTATTGGGGCTGGGTCGCCCGCCCGGAGACGAGAAAGCACCTTCCTCTGCCCGAGCTGAAATCGGTCAGCTACCAGGTCGACAACAACCGTCTCTTCTTGACCACCCGTGACGATGAAAACCACGGCATCCACTTGTTGGAGTTGACTCACCGCGAAGCCGAACAACTGTTGGCGTTCGTACAACACCATTTGCCGGACACCACGGCAGAACTGGAAGGCTGCTCCCCCTGGGATCCGGCGACGCGATTCGGGGATCCCCTCGCCGGGTTGACCCGCTGGACCCATTCCTGTGGTGCGACCAATCTGCGCTCCCATCGGCTGGTGAAGCGAGCCAACCACTACCGATTTGTCACCAACCTGAGGAGCACCCTCCTCTGGGGATTCGCTACGGTTTTTAGTTTCGGCGCCGCGGTACTCTTTGGATCCGTTTTGTTCACGGCAGATAGCATCGTCGGTACCCTCAGCGACGGGATCGTATTTTATCCGTTCTTCATTCTCCTTGGTCTAGGGGTGCCGCTGCTGCTGGTCAGTGCATTCGGAGGGGCTGTTCTGCGCCAGACAACATTGAAAAAGTTCGACCGCCGGTCTCGCGTCTTTCTGTGGGAAACCGTCTCCAGGCTGCGCAAAAGGCGCCACTCCATCGGCTTCGACACGATTCATGCCCTGCAACTGTTCCCTGCCTACTACGGTAGTGGTGAATCCAATTTCACCAGCTACCAGCTCAGCCTGGTGCTCAAAGATGGGTCCCGCGTACCACTCGTCAATCACCATGCGATCCGCAAGTTGCGCGAAGAGACGCACGCCATCGCCGAGATGCTCGGCGTGCCCGTTTGGTCGGTCGATGCTACGGACTAACCCTACTCCGAGCGAGGATCACTTGTTGGGCTCGTACTTTTCGTTGTAAATATAAATTCGAACAAAATGGGTATATGGGCATGGGTGAATGATGGCGTGTTTGTAGCTGCCTTCAGGTGGAAGTGGCTCGAGATCCAGTCCTGGAATTTTTTTCAGATGCCCCATCGTTCGATCAAAGTCTTCGGCTAAAAATGCCAAATGATAAATGCCCTCACCATGATCGTTGAGGTGATCGCGAATCTCACCGTTCTGCTCACCTTCAATCGGCGCCATGATTTCAAAGGAGATGTTTTCAACTGTCTTGGGGCCATGTTTTTCGAATATGGTAAGAAACGCTGTGTCGTTCCCATGCTCGGGAACGGTCCATCGATCGCAGTTTTTTATCATGAACAGTCGTTTAAATCTCTTCACCGCGATATCTAAATTCTCTACCGCGATTCCGACATGATCCAGCTTCAGCATAGTGATCTCCTTTTTTTGGGCGGGCTTGCCGATACACCTATATTCATCGGCTTGTCGGAGACAATATTCAATTACAAAACATTACAGCTACGTATGCCAACAGGAGCTGCACACCGTCTTGCAAGACTACATCCGTCTCAATGCAGACAACGTCAGCGCTTCCATCGATCGCACTTCGGTACAGACATTCTGTTGACAGCCGTTGATCAGATTGAGCGGTGCCAGGTGATTGTTCTCCTCCGAGTAGTAGCAGGGATTGAGACTCACATTCGACGAATCGGGATCCTCGGCACCGCCGTCACATGATAGACCGTGCAGGCCGTTTTCCCGAAAATTCACGTTGACCAGACTGGCGTCAACTTCCCCGGTGATGAACATCCCGTTTTGACCATGGCCCAGCAGGGCGACCTTGGCGAGGTCGATGCTGCCTCCGGACACGTACACACCGTCGAGGTTCGCATTCTGGGCCGTGCTCTCTGACCAGGTCAATTTCCCGGCGCTCTGGCTCACCGCATTTTCGCTGGCCTTGAGGATATCGACACGGATCATGATCACACTGTTCTCATCATGGTTGAGCCGAAGTCCGGTTACACCGCCGTTGAGCACTGAATCTTTTACAATCACCACCGTCGGTCCGTCCAAATCTACCGCGGTTCGAGTGGCGCCGACGGTTGCATTCGAGAAAACGCCGTCCGAATAGCGCAGGACAACACCATCATATGCATCGGTGATTCGACAATCGCGATCGCAGGAAATGTAGGATCCGGTGCTCCCATCGATTCCGGCTCGATAGGAACCGTCGATCGAGAGGCCATGGACAGCGAGAAAGCTGTTCACCATTTCCAAGCCGTGATTTGCGGCTGTTGTCACACTCAGCTCCTGCAGGGTTGCGTTGACGAACGACAGGAACACGCCGCTCTGGCCGACAGAAGAGACGGTCACCCCGTCCAGCTCCACGGTCTGATCATCTCTGGTGGACAGCTGACCCTGTAGTTCAACCCCATGTCCTTGTGTATGGGAGACCGTCAGACCGCTGCCCGAAAGCGTCCCACTGTCCACCTCGACGCCTGCCTTCCCGGCACCGTCGACCGTGACATCTGTCACTTGAGTTTCGCTGGTGATCGAGACCATTCCCCCCTCACCGCATCTACGCATGTCAACGGTCTTCAACTCGCTGGTCAACCCGAGCAGGTTGACACAGTCTGCACCGGTGTTGCTCACGGTTGTCGAATGAACCGTGACCTGGCCACCCACAGCCTGGAGCCCTGAACCGCCGGTCCCATCCACCACAGTGTCTTCCACCAGCGTCTGACCCGCCGTCGCGTGCAAGCCGGTCCCCTCACAGTTGACCAGGTCGACCGACCGCACGCTGGCCTCGGTTCCCAACAGACTGACGCATCCGGCGCCCGTTTTGACAATGGCGGATCGATCAAGAGCGACGAAGCCGCCGTCGGAGCTTAACCCAGCCGCTCCCGGGCCGACGATATCGGTCTCCCTCAGCTGAATTCGGCTCGACGCCGAAGTGATAGCGTTCCCACCGCAATTGAGCAATGTCACTGACAACAGGTCAGCCGTTGCGTCCCTGAGCCTGAGGCACTCCTCGCCGGTGCTACTGATGCTGGCCGAACCGATCGAAACGAAACCATCGGAGAGGTCGAGAGCCCGGCCCCCTGCAGAGGCCACCGTGCTGTCCTGCCAGATCAGGCGAGACGACCGAAGAACCATGCCGTCCCCGCCCGGCGCGCTGATCGAAGAGCGCCCCAGGAAGAACACACTCGACCCGTCTTCTGCCGAGAGCGCTGGCAGATGCCACTGAGAACTTCCCTGGAGCGACACACCGTCCTTCATGACGAGGAGGCCTGACTGCAACTGCACGAGTCCTCGTTGAATAGAAGGGGCGGGCCGTTGCTGGAGTGCCTCGATTTCCACACGGGCCAGGGTGACCGCAGACGACCGCTCAATCGCGAGCGCCGATTGACCTCCGCCGTGACCCTGAGGTGCGACCATCGACAAATCCGAAATGGAAACGCTGCAGCACGCGCTATCGGTTAAATACGGACACTCTCCGCCGGGCAGAAGCAGGTCTTCGTCCATTGTCACAGTCACGGTCGCTGCACCGGGAACCCCCATCAGTCGGGCCCCGGCCAGTCCCTTTATCGTCACTGGTTTCCGAATGACAACCGACTCCCAAATCTCCCCCGAGACCTCAACTGTGCTGCAGGGTTCAGCCGCGTCCAAGGCCTCCTGCAGCGTGTACGGATAGGGCGCCCCGGCCAATTCGATACAAACGCCAACCGGTTCACATCCCAGCAGAAGCGCCCACCACGCGAAGAAACTGATCCAATTATTCCTCATCGCGCTCCTAAGTTCATCGAGCCGGACTACTTCGACGGGGTGAACGTGGGATTGGGCAGCTTGGGCATCCGCTCGCAGATATAGGCAATGATCTGGGGTCCGGGCATGTTGATCGTGGCTTTACCGTCCTTCCATGAATACGAATCTCCCGTCTCTGTCGTCGAGGTGGTCCTCGTTGAAGAGAAAATCCAGAAGCCGCATCGTCTCGAGCTCTTCATCGTCTTCGTCCAATTCTTGGAAACGCTTTCACTCATGGACATCGTGACTTTGACGTTTCGAACCACAATCATTTCATTGGCGATCATCGGCACCTTGAGCTTGGTATTCCCGCTGCCGATCAGACCATCAGAGATCAGTTCGGTGTTGCCGGATCCCTCGGCCCAGTTCCATTTTCCGCTGATCAGGATCGACGGATCGAACCAGTCCGAGCGGTTGATGCCGACTCGACAGATTTCGAAGGTGACCTCGATATTGCTGGCCGCGGCGGAGACCGTTTTGGTCTTCTCCGTTTCGCTGTGACTGCCGGTTGACCAAAAGAACCCGGGGCCACTTCCCCCACTCGAGACTTTGTCGATATTAACGGTCGAATTGCTCTCCTTGTGTTCGGTGCGCTCGATTCTGTTCCACGCTCCCCGGTCCGTCAGGAAATTCTTGGGATAGAGGCGTACGGGAACAAACGGGCCGTTTCCCGCGTCATTACTCGCCGCAGCGCCGTCAAAGCGGGTTCTTTGGTTCGCCAGGGCCTTCTCAATTCCGCGCCCGTCCCACTGCTGCAAGATAGCGGAGTTTTTCTCCACCAGGTCCTTCTTGCCCCGACGCTCCCACGACTCCTTGGCGTTGTTCATCGCGTTCCTGACTCTGCGAACCGCCACAATGTCCGACGGATCGCTCACCATTTGCTCTAAAAACGCCCCCTCTGCGGTCTGGAACTCCTTCTGGTTGTCTTCGTACGCGTCCAGGATGGCGGTGCGCTGCTCATTGGTGATCTCCTCGATATCCTTTGCATAGCCCTTTCGTTTGTCTTCGGCCGATCCAATCCTCGACTCCAACCTGGCGATGTCGCTCTTCTTATCATTCAGCTCCTTGAGCCGTTTCTTCTCTTCCCGTGTCAGGTCACCATCCTCCTCTTTGTCCTGGAGGCTGGAGAGCTCGTCTTCCGCAGCATCCAGATCGGCCTGAATGGGGGCTATTTTGTCCTGGTATCCCGAGATGTCCTCGTTGATGTCGTCGATCTTTTTCTTGAGCCGCTCGATTTTTGCCAAATCTCTTTCGCTGGGGGCCCCCAAAGCCTCCTCGGCATCTTTAATCTTTTTCTCAGTTTCCTTTGAGGGTCGAACCTTCTCGAACGACAGTGACTCGCCATCGAGAAAGTGATTGCGGTACCAATCGTCCAGCATCACCGAACCGTCAACCCAGTCGCTCACCCCTGTCGGAAGAGTGTTCACCATCTTGGCGAAACTCTGAGCGTCGACCGCATTTTGGGTATCCTGTGACGGCTTGCCGTCGTCGCCTGCGCTCTTGGCGAAAAAGACATACGGCACCTGCTTGACCCAGCCCATTTCCGACTCGAGCAGCGGCTTGCCCGTGCCGAGGAAGGACAGATAGGCGCCGGCCTTCTCGAGCGCGTCCGGGTTCATCACATCTACGATTGCCTGCCTCAGGGCATTGGCGGTATCTTTTTGATCCATGTCTCTTTTTCCTTGTGTTGTTTGGTTGTTGATTTGAATTCAGCAATTCAGAGAATCGCCAATTTGAACTCCCAAGCCCCCTGAGCGACGTCTTTCCACTGTCTAAGGGCGAGATCGACCTCGAAATCGAAAAAGACCGGCATCTTCTCGTCGAGCATCCGCGTCGTGTTCTCTTTGATCGACACCAAGTCCCGATACAGCTGCTGCCAGGTGCTAAAGACCTTCTGCGTCGCCTCGAGCGCGACTGCGGTGTTTACCTTTTTTCGTTTTTCCTTGAGGGCTCTCCAGTACAGATCATCGGGATTGGCGATCACTCCGTCATGCAAGTGCTCGCCGATATAGGTCTCCCCTTTGTCGATGCTTTCGGTAAAGGTCGATACGAGCTTGAGCACCTTTCGGCTCTCCTCCACAAATCCATCGCATCGATCGATCAAGGCCTGGATCGCAGCTTCGAATCGGCGCCTGGCCTGGGCATCACCCGGGTGCTGGTCGAGCTTCTCGATGCCCTGTCTCAGTGCTTCGTAGGCGCTGGGGGCTTGTTTGTCGCCGTAGTCAACGAGAGACTCCGCCATTGTCGTCATGGCGGGAATGACCTCGGTTTTCCAACTGTCGGCACTGGCGAGAAGCGCTTGAAGTTCGGGGGCCAAGCCAGTGCGCCGACGGGCCCCGAATGTTTCATCGACCGTCTTGAGGTACTCGCTGACCGCATTGATCGCATCCGATGAGACGAAAAACGTCTTGTTCTCGTCTACTGTGAGTGCTCGCGGACCGAGATCGATTTTGACTTTCTCTGCTTGTATCTCTTTGACCATTGGTTCGTCTTTCCGAATTGTGGAGTGATCGACTCCAATAAATTGGCGTAGAGAATATCGTTTCGGATCACAAAAGGACCAACGCCTCTATGCGACCGCTTTCTTCTCCTCCTCAGACAACTCGACCGGTTTACCGAATGCAGCCGACTGATAGTCCACCAGTGATCGAACACCGAATTCCTCGGAGGCCTTTCCGACCGTAGCCCACTCCTTGGCAGCCACGTTGAGGTTTGTCTCCAGGAACATCAGCCAATCTTCGCTGGCCCCCAATCTCAGCTGCTCTTCGACGTTGCTCAACTTCTGCGTCATTCCATGCCACGCGCCGCCGATCTGCTGCAGATTTGTGACCACTCCGTTGATCGCCGGCATGATGTCGGTCATCGAGGTATCGAGGCCGCCGAGGTCGGTCCGCAGCTGCTGCTTTTTGCGCTGCTCCTCTTGTTGGTTGGCGATCTGCTTGCAGTATTCGTTGTACTTGGCCTTGAAGCTCGCCGTGTGAATGGCGGCGGCAGCGATTCCGACACCAGCACCGACGATCGACAATCCCAGTGTGGGGACAGCCAGGGCAAGTCCCAAGACCGTTGCGCCGATGGCGATTCCCACTGAAGCTGCGATCCAATCAGTCCAGGCCTTGTGGGCCGCATCCCGCTTTGCTTCGAGATCCTTGATGGATTTGGCGTACTCCCCGATAGTCGCGTCGAGGTCGGCCCTGAAACCCGAGCTCGCGCTGGTGTATTTTATCATCGCCTCTTGATACTCACCCATTTTTTGCTCGAAGTTCAGCAGCGCTTTTACGAGCGTGTCGATTTCCGCCTTTGCCGTCTCTGCGTTTGCCAGCAGACCCCGCTCTGGACGGTTGATGACCGCGACGATTTTTGCAATCTTGTCCGATTCGCTGCCGCTGCCTGACAAGATGCCCGGCAGAGAAGTGCCGAACCAGGTCTCGTACTCAACCGCTCTGCGCCGAGTGCGCTCGGCCAACCACACAATGTGCTCGTACAGGGATAACGTCTCAGGGGTTCGCGAGTTCAACGCCTCGGGGTCTGCGATCAGGGTCTCCCGGGTGGTCTGCGGGTTGCCGAATTCCACAGATGCCGCCTGCACGTTCTTCATCGCCTGGATACAGCCTTCGATGGTGTCTTGGCCGCTGAATTCCCCATAGGTCGCCGTGAAATCATTCGTGCTGATCGGTAACCGCAAGCCGGTGGTGACCGCTGTCTGCAGCTGCACCCAGTTCTCTGACAGCAAGATGAGTTTATTCGGAGGGTTTGTACCCGCCATATCTCCCGATGCTTTTGTCGTAATCGGGCTACCTAAGGTGAACGGATTCTCTTTTTTTTCTGGCATTTTCTCTCTCCTTTTTGCTTTGTGCTCGTGTGATACGTATTCCTCCACTCCCCCCGGAAGAGAGGATAAATTACGCCACCTCTTTCACTGCTGTTTCCAAGTCACCACTCCGATAGTCGACCAGCATGTTCCGTCCGAACTGGTCTGCCAGGTCCTTGATCGGCGTCCATGTCACGATCAGATCGGCCGTCGCATCGACGTTTGCCAACGGTGAATCGCTGATGTTGTTTACGGTGAGATTGTCAGCATGACCCTGCAGCTGCTGGGCGAGATCGGTGAAAACATCCCCGAATGCCCTGACATCTTTCAGTACTTTCTCTCCCGACACCCCTTCCTCGGCGTCCAGTCTTTTCATCTGGGCCTCCAACCCGGCGAGGTCATGTCCCAAGTTGATGGCCTTCCTCTCAGTTTCCCGCGCCGCCGCCAGATCTCGTCCGAGTTGATCGTAGGATGCTCTCTCTGACGCTGCCTTCGCACCGAGGCCGGACGCCAGCCCGGCAGCAATACCGATGGTCGAAAATTGCAGTGCCACCGCGGGTGCGGCGAGCGCGAGCGTCATTCCTCCGCTTGCCGCCGCTGAGGCGGCGATGCTGGCATACAATGCCACCGACACAACCGTGCCGATCACGGCCACGCCAACAGAAGTCGTAACAGCGGCGATGGTAAATCCCAGCCAAGCGTCGTAGGCGGCTTCTCGGTCTTTTGTCAGCTTTTTGATATTCGCTTTAGCTTCCCCGATCGCTTTGTTCGTAGCGGCAACCATTTCGGAGCTCTCTCCGGTAAACTTGCGCAGCTGTTCCTCGTAGGTTCTCTGCGCCTCGAGTGCCTTCTCCAACTTCATCGCAAGGTCGTTGAATTCCCGTCCGATTTGATCGCTCTGGTAGGCCAAACCATTGTTCGGTGCACTGATCCCTGTGTTCTGCTTTCCCAGAAGGTAGGCCTTTAAGACCTTCACACTCTCTTTGTCACATTTGCTCCAGTAGCTTGCGATGCGAGGATTGGACAGCTGTTCCAGATTCAGCACGAACCGGCGCAGCTCCTCCATGTTTTTGCCCAAACCGCCATAGAAGGTCGAACCATAGTTCGTGCTCCCACCGGTCGAGGCACTCTCCAAGATGCTTGTTCTCAGCTCTGCCGGCCCGCCGAAGTTGTCGAGAGCGCTGGAGCGAAGGTCCTTCATCGCTTCATAGCACTGTCCGAAAATGGGTTGGTCCGGGTAAACACCATACTGGGCATCGAACACGTCCCGTGTCTCGGGTAGACCACGGGCAGACTCGACGCGGCGCTGCAGCATCAACCAGTCGGCAGAGAAGAGATTGAATCTCATTTCTCCGACAATGTCGGGATCGTTTTCGTCCCTCGACTCGTTAAACGAGTATAGGGACTGAGATGGGCGTAAAAATCCGGTCATTTGTTATCCTCCAAAAAAGTAGTCATTGCCGCCGCCAGGCGGTCCCAAACTACAGCTGTGCCCCCCGGGTCGAGGGCTGTTGACACCCATTCGACATCACCAAGCGTGGCGGAATCTGCGTCTGTACTCAGCTGGCGTAACCTCGTCCCGAGCTGGGACCACTGCTGCCGTGTTGTCGAGAGGCTCCTTTTCAGCGTGCCAATCCCCGTCGGCAGCCAAGCGTATAGCCTGACGAGATTTTCGAGCATTGCCACCAGCTCACGGAAGCCGTCGGCCTGGCCCTTTGCGGCGGGCAAACGAGCCTTCGCATCCTCGAGCTCCTCGGCAGCTTTTCGTTTTCTTCCGGGATGGAAGATGCTTGTCTCCTCCAATTGCTGCGTTCGTGTGCGGATGGTGTACTCGAGGCCTCCGACTGATTCTTGAGCAGAACTCATCAACTTGGTCGTTTGGGTTTGAAGCTGGTTAATCACGGCCATTACTGTTGAGACCTCCGAACTCCAGCCATCCAATTGAAGAAGAATCGGAGTCGCCTCATCCATTCTCCGGGCAGATATTTCGGCCATTTGCTGCAAGCCCGCTCGGGTGGCTGCTGAGCGCGCCTCGTTGCTCATCTCATCCGACACTGACTTCTCGAGCTCCCGCAACTCGCTCGCGACTTGGTCCGCCGCATCGTGAAGGTTTGAAACAAATTCTCTAATTCGGCCGTAGATGGTTTGTCCGTCTGGCTCGGGGCCTGCATGGGTGGTCGCCGGTGGGCTTCCGAACACGAGACCTTGGGATTGCAGGGCGCCGAGTCCCGAAACAACTTCGGCTCGCTGCGAGGCGTCGGGAAACGCCTCTCTGATTCCTGGAGGCAATTCCGACGCCGTGCGGGGCAGTTTCTGGGCGGCGAGCGAGAAGCTGACGATGCGGGTCCAAGACTTGCCGTCAAAAGGCAGTTTATCCTTGTCCTCGATATCTAGGACCAGATTGCTGGGAGTAAATATCGTAGACGACTTCATCATAGTCTCCTTCCAGTCCCACAGGGATTGTGATAGATGGCCATGGGAAAAATATTATTCTTCTGGGGGGGAGAAACCATTACAGACCATTACAGGACCGGAGCCGAAGACCTCCTTGACCGTTTGTCAAAGATGGCACGGATTTCTCGCACCGATCGGCCGGAATAGAGTGGGCTGTTTTGGTGTTGTGGTTGAGACAAGGCGATGGATGGCCAGGGGAGGTGAGATGGCTCAAAGTGAAACGACCGGTGGTTCCACAAAACCAAAATACATCAAGGTACTGAGAGAGCTGAGCTCCCTGGCCGCACTGGCGGCGATTGTGCTGGCCGCTCGCGCTTCCATCGCCGATCACTACGTCGTGCCCACCGGCTCGATGAAACCCACCGTCCAGGTGGACGATCGGGTGGTGGTCAACAAGTTGGCCTTTGGCCTTCGCGTGCCCTTCACCAACACGTATCTATTTTCCTTTTCCGATCCCCAGCCGGGTCAGGTGGTGGTCTTGGATTCGCCGACCGAGGAGGTGGTCTTGCTCAAACGGGTTGTGGCCGGTCCCGGTGATTTGGTCGAGGTGCGAGAAGGGGTGGTTCGGCTCAACGGTCAGCCGGCCCGGATTCACCGGCACAACAACTCCCTGCGCGAAGACCTCTTGGGAATAGACCATCAGGTGTCGCTCGATTATGGCGGGGGACCCGATTTCGGTCCGCTGCTCCTGCCACCCGACCAATACCTGGTCATGGGGGACAACAGGGGCAAAAGCCTGGACGGCCGCTCCTTCGGCCTAGTCTCCCGAGCCGCCATCCTGGGACGAGCCGTGGCGATCTATTTCTCCGACAGCGCCCTCAAGTGGGAGAATCTTTGAGAGTGCGCTGGCCGATCATGTATGACATTTGACAGTCAAGTACTGATCCGGTTTTGAGTACTTTCACTTCGATTTTTCAGGAATACTTCGAGTTTTCGCGCATAAAGCGGGCTTCTAGAGTTCTTGGTCCAGGGCGGTGGTCAGCGGTTGCTGGCGGATCACTTCGGCCAGTTGGGTCAGGCGTTGCTCCACCAGATCATTGATGCTCCCGGGGGTCCACGAACCGTCTTTTCGGCGGCGTCCGGCGGATACTCCACTGAGCACCTCGATCCCTTCATCGATGGAGGAAACGGCGTAGATATTGAACTTCTTTGCCGCCACAGCGTCGATCACCTCGCGGCTGAGCATCAGGTGCTTCACATTGGCTTTGGGGATCATCACCCCTTCGTTGCCGGTCAGACCGCGTCCCTTGCACACCCTGAAGACCCCTTCGATTTTGACGTTGACGCCCCCGATGGGCTGCACCTCTCCGAGTTGGTTTACCGATCCGGTGACCGCCACCCCTTGGCGGATTGGACAACCGGAGAGCGCCGACAACAGGGCGAACAGCTCGGCGCAGGAGGCGGAGTCCCCGTCGATCTCGTCGTAGGATTGCTCAAAGGTGACCGAGGCCGACAATCCCAGGGCCCGCTTTAGCGCGTAGCGACCGCCGAGATAGCCGATTAGAATGAGCGCGCCTTTGTCGTGAATCGCGCCGGAGAGGTTGACCTCCCGGTCGATGTTGACCACTCCCCGACGACCCGCGTAAATCCTCGCGGTAATCCGCACCGGTACGCCGAACGAGGCGCCGATCGAATCGTACAACGCGATGCCGTTGATCTGGCCTATTGCGCTGCCCTTGGTGCGGATGAACACCGTGCCCTCTTTGATGTCCTGGATGATCTCGTCGGCCAAGGCACCATGCCGTCGTCGTCTCTCCGAGAGGGCGGTACTCACGTGCTCATCGCGAATAGCCCGGGCGTTGTCGTTCCGGGCAAAAAAGCTCGCCTCAGCCAACAGATCGAGCAAGCCGGCCCGTCGAGTGGTCAGTCGATCCTTGTGTGACGACATTCGTGAGGCCAGCTCCACCAACCGAATTGCACCGGTGCGGTGAATGGGCAGGTATCCCTCCTCGCGGCACACTTTGCCCAAAAAACGGGTGAGCTTGATCACGTTCTGTTTGGTGCAGGGCATCGATGATTCGAAGTCGGCCTTGATCTTGAACAGCCGCTCGAAATCCTCGTCCTCCGAGCGGAAGAGGTAGTAGGTCTCGTGCCCACCTATCAGAATCATCTTGATCCGCAGGGGCACGCTTCCCGGTTTGAGCATCCCGGCGAGGCGGGGCCGCCCATCGCTCGAGCCGGTGCCGTCCTCGACCTTGGCTTCTTTGTGCCTGAGCGCCCGTTTGAGACAGGACCAAGCATTTTCATGGGCCAACAGATCGCTGGCCTGCACGATCAGATAGCCGTTGTTGGCCGTTTGCAGAGCGCCGGGGCGAATCATCATGTGGTCGGTCACCAACCCCCCCTGGGTCTCCCGGTATTCGAAATACCCGCTCAGATTGGCCACGTTGGGCCGCCGCTCGACGACCACCGGCGCCCCTTTTTGTCCCGTGCGATCGACGGCGACGTTGACCCGGTAGTTGAGCCGGGGATCAATCGCCGGCGGCTCGAGCTCCGGTTCACCGTGTTCGTCTTCGACTGGCAGAAAGTTGCGGTGGTTGCCCAGCACGTGCTCCTTGACATCCTCGAGGTACTCGCTCACCCCGTTGCCGTACTTCCGATAGCGGGCCGAAACCTCCCCCACGAGCTCTTCCACCAGCGGGGTAATAGCGCGCACCTCGGCCTCGAGCAGTCGCTCGTTCTGTTCCCGCTCGATTTGGCGCATGTTGTAGGAGAAGGCATCCATCTTCTCTTGAAAGGCGCGGATATTCGCTTCGATCTTCTTGCGGCGGGAGTCGG
>JANQET010000513.1 GCA_028278265.1 Myxococcota bacterium | reverse complement strand
GCAGCGCGGTCACCCTGCCCTGTCGCGCCCGCAGCACCAAGCCCACTAGAATGGCGACGAACACCAGGATACCGATCAGGTCGGCCAGTTTCCAGTTGAACCAGGAGGGAACAGCTCGCACCGGCTCGGTCGGTACGGATTCAGCAGACCGATCATCACTGAACAGGGTTTTGACAATGTAGCGATAGGGCCGGTGGTTTTCGATAGGCGCAGCACTACTGCCCGAGTCGATGAACCGTTGTTGGCTCGGCGGGACGATTCCCACCTGTTGACGGTTGCCCTCTGGATCGAGACGGATAATCTCATAGGCCGCGACCTCTGCTGGAGGGGCGTCCCAAGTGACGACGATCGCCTTGCCGGAATCGTGGGGCTTGTCTGCGGCGGTGACGTTGCGGGGGAGAGGCAGATCAGCCCCACGGGCGGACGCGCAAACGGCGAGTACCAGTCCAACGGAGCAGACAGCCATACGTAAGGACAACACATTCAACTTGTACGAAAAGAGGTCGGCTCAAGGCAAAAAACTTGCGGGCTCGGGCTAATCACACGCGGGCCAGTTGGTTTCCTCACAAAACAGGGTGTTGGAGTAGGAGCTGCTGCTTTTCCAGTTGACGGTCAGTCCGCCCACCTTCATGTCGTTGCTGTGCCACTCGGCAACGACCGCTGAATCGATCGCCGAGAGGAGCTCAGTGTGGTTGGCCGCATCGGCCATGTACCACAAATCGTAGTACGAGCCAGAGATCGACGAGCCGAAATAGTCCGAGGGAGTGTTGGTCGCGACAAAGTCGTCCAGTGCTTCGCCGAGCGCATCGAATTGGGTCAGATCCACGGCCGAAAGGGTCACCGAGCCGCTCCCGCTGAACCAGTCCGCATACGTATCGACAACCGCCTCTCCGAGGCGCTCGTTGCTCAGCTCCCCCTCCAACCACTGGTTGAGCCAGCCGGTCTGATCCCAACCGTCATTGGGTTCGTTCTCTTCAGAGGCAATCATGAAATCCACATTGTCCTTCACTGCCCAGCCCACCTCGATCATCGCCATCACGCAGGCGTCGAAGCCGATCACGTCGATATTTTTGCCGGCCACGACCGGTCGAATGTCTTTTTGCACTGACAAGGTGCTGCCGTCGGTTTCATCGCTACAGATGCCGCGCTCGCCCTCTTTTGACCAG
Organism: Myxococcota bacterium; assembly: GCA_028278265.1. Lineage (GTDB taxonomy): Bacteria > Myxococcota_A > Polyangia > JAAYKL01 > JAAYKL01 > JANQET01. The sequence continues at coordinate 13,225 of JANQET010000513.1, read as the reverse complement.
CCGGAACCGTGGTCGATGAGGATGAGAAAATAGTGGTCCGCCGGATAATTCGCCTGGGAGAAATCGATAAAGTTTTCCAGGGTATCGGCAGCACCCACATTCAATTCTTCGTTGTCGCCGGTGTCGGTCAGGCCGAGATAAGTGGGGTCGGCGAGGCGGGTGGTGCCCGAAGCTTTGATCTCGTAGAGCCGAGTGCCGGTCCAGTTGCCGTCCCCTGGAATCAGATCGGCGCTGGTATACCCGGGATGGCGGTCGAACAGCACGACGATATTGAGCCCCTCGTCGGGCAGATTGGCGTTTTCTATTTCGTGGAAATCTTCGAGCAGCACGGTTTCGAGATTGTTGTCGCCATCGATGTAGAACATCACGGTCCAGTCCCCGTCAGCATCGGTGTCCGTGTCGCCATCTGCGTCCGTATCGGCGTCGGTATCGGAATCCGAGTCCGCATCTGAGTCTGAATCCGCGTCGGCATCGGCATCGCTGTCCCCGTCCGAGTCTGCGTCCGAGTCTGCGTCCGAGTCTGCGTCCGCGTCTGAATCCGAGTCCGCATCTGAGTCTGAATCTGTGTCCCCGTCTGAATCCGAGTCCGCGTCCGAATCGGCGTCACCATCCCCATCTCCATCCGAATCCCCATCGCCATCAGCATCCGAGTCAGCATCTGCATCCCCGGATCCCTCCTCGGACGATCCTCCCGAGCACCCAACCGAGGAGGCCATGACACAACAGAAACCCATCGCCCAGAGTCCTAGGACGACTTTGACGAGTGTATGTTCTTTTTGCAGCATTACTATTTATACAGCGGGCCGCACACCGAAATCAATGGAAAATGCGACTGAGGTCGTAGGACTAAATCCCCAATTCTTTGAGCAGGGAATCGGCGTGATGGAGCTTTTCGGCGAGGAACAGAGCGTAGCGGATGTCGACACAGATGCTGCGCTGGTCGTCGGGTAGGAACTGCCAGTCGCTGAGGATTGATTCGGGTGTTCCATCGAAGAGCAGACCGACCAGCCGGCCTTGGCCGTCGAGTACCGGCGACCCGGAATTGCCTCCCGTGGTATCCAGGGTTGTGGTGAAATTAATCGGCACGTCGTTGATCTGTTTGTCGGCGAATCGCCCCAGATTCCCCTTGGCCAACTGTTTGACCTTGGCCGGCACGTTGAACGGGAATTTCCCCTTGTCCTTGGCGATCAATCCCCTCATATCGGTGACGTAGCGATGGGTTTTGCCGGTGGCGCTCTCCTTGTAATCATCGACCCGGCCGAAGGAGAGGCGAATTTGAAAGTTGGCGTCCGGGTAGGCCGCGCCCATCAACTCGACGAATTGGGGCCGCAGCTCTGTCTCGAAGGTCTCCTCGATGTCGCGGATAGCGCCCTTTTTGAGCTTCTTCTTCTCTTTGACCAGCGCGCGAGCAAAATCGAGCAGGGGATCCTTGAACCGCTTGGCCTTCTTTACTTCATTGAAAAAGAGGCGGCGGCGCTGGAACAACGCCCGTTCGAGCTCATCCCGAGTCCGGTCGTGAGCGACGAGCCGGGTTCTGGCGAACATCAGGTCCACCGCTGTTTGAACCGGGTCGGCAGTCGGCGGCGCTCCGGTCAAGGCCTCGTAGTAGGCGGCGAACTCCTTTTTGGCCTTGCGCGCTTCGCGTTTGACCCGCTTGAGCTCCTTCTTGCCCCACTTGATCAATTTGGCTGCCGCGCGTACGCGATTGGGCGGCGCCACCTTCTCGTTCTCCTGGAGCACGTAAGTCAAAAGGGCCCGTTCGGCTTCCAGCTCGATCTGTTCATCGAGGCGATCCGAGCTGCCGAACATCCGATAGGTATTTTGATCCTTGTACCGGTCGTCCTTGCGATCCCGATCCGGCTTGACCCGCTCCTCGGTCCAAGTAGCGATATCGAAGGCGGTGCCCACGGAGCGGGTAATGCGCCCCAATCCGGTGAGCATGAAGTAGCGCAGTTGCTCATTTTCGTAATTTTTGTAGATAGCGTCGATTTTCCGCGTCAGCCGGTCCAGTTTCTTTTTGGCGCCGTCCTTTTTGGCGGCCAGCGCCTGGGAGATTTTTTGTTCGTGAGCCACCCGTTTTTCAACGGTTTTCCACTTGGCAAACCCGTTCAGCGATTGATCGTAGTACTTGGTCGCGTTGTTCAATCCCGCGCTGAGCCCCTGATACCGACGGGCTGCTCGCTCATTGGTGTTGCCCACCTGCTTGATGATTTTTATCAGATCGCCGTAGATCTTCCGGCGCAGGGGCATCTCGGTCTGAACGGCAAACTTGGCCGACCTGGCCGGGTAGTGACGCTTGGTTCGCGCCGGAAATCCCAGGACAGAGACGAAGTCACCCTTGGCCACCCCTTCATCGCTCACTTTGAGGAACACCTCTGGCTGGTACGGCACATTCTCCGTCGCGAATGACGCCCCCTGCCCTTGCCGGTCGACGTAGGCCCGCAAAAAAGTGTAGTCGGCGGTGTGACGGGGGTACATCCAGTTGTCGATATTCCCGCCGTACTTGCCCAGGTCCTGTTCGGGTGCATAGACCAGCCGCACGTCCTTGATGAGTTTGTAGATCAACAGATGGTAGAACCGACCCCCGTCCAAGGGCTCCACATCGCAAAATCTGCCCTTGCCCTGGCTCAGGCATTTTTTCTCGATATCATCCTGGGCCAAGCGGAGCGCCTCAAACCGTTTGTGCCCTTTGTAGCGGGGTTTGACCGCGGCGTTGACCTCTGCAGTGACATCCTCCACGCTCTGGACCACCATCAAATCGTATCCCGGACACGGGATCTCCTGTGCCAGGGACCGGGCGACAAAACCCTTTTTGACGATGCCCTTGTGCCGGTCCATGCCGTCCAACTCGGCCAGGCAGCGAAAGGCCACGTGGTGGTTGGTGACCAACAATCCTTGATTCGACACAAATGATCCAGAGCCCCCGCGGCCGACCTTGGCCACACTGCGCTTGAGCTCGATTAACTGCTCAGCGGAGATGGTCAGCCCCGCCTGTTTGAGCTCGGTCAGGGGCAGCGCCTTGGCGTCATGCAACGGATACATTCCCTCTTTCGCCCGTATCGGCGTGTTAAAGAGGGACAACAACAGCGAAACGACCAGCCCCAGAATCCATCCACACTTCATCGGTTTCCTCCTGATAGTAGTCAAACTGGTTGAAAACATTTGCATAATCAGAACCACCGGTCAAGTCGGTATTTTAGTATCGCGGTACTTGTAGCTGCTCGCGACCCATTGCCAACCGAGGGGCAACCGGTTTATATACGCCCAGTGTCCGCAGACTGAACGAAACACCAAAGGAGCGATTCATGGGAGCCGATAACCGACTGAAAACGATCATTTGCGCGCTGGCCCTGGTGGGCCTCGTCGCCGGCGCACCCCGCCCTGTCCACGCAGAGAAACGATCCCCGTTGACCGTGGAGAGCCTCTATAAAATGTCCCGCCTTTCCCAGCTGGTCGTCTCTCCGGACAGTCCCCATGCGGCCTTTGTGGTCAAGCGCTTCGATCTGGAAAAGAACAAGAGCCGGTCCAATATCTGGCTCCTCTCCTTGAAAACAGGCAAGGTGCGTCAGCTGACCCGCGCCGGTTCGGATCGGGCTCCGCGCTGGCTGCCCGGTGGTCAGGTCGCCTTCCTCTCCCGGCGCTCGGATACGACGCAGATTTGGTGCATCGATATCAAGGGGGGAGAAGCGAGTCGGCTGACCGATCTGCCCGTGAGCATCGACAACTTTGTGGTCGCCGCAGATGGCCGGCATGCCGCGGTCCAAGCGCGGGTCTATCCGGAATGCAACACCATGGCGTGTCAAAAAGCCAGAGCGGACCAGGAGAAGAAAGATCCGGTAAAGGCGCGGCTGTACGACAAACTGCTCTACCGCATCTGGGATGAATGGCGTGACCAGCGGCTCGGTCACGTGCTGTGGGTTCCATTGGACAACAAAGGGTCGGTCAGAGACCTCACCCCCGGGTCATGGCAAACCCCTCCGCTGGACCTGAACGGAGGGCGGGACCTGTCGATATCACCGGATGGAAAGCAGGTGGCGTTTGCCGCCAATACCACGGCCCAACCCGCCTGGAACACGAACAACGATGTCTTTGTGGTGGACGTCAAAGGGGGACGCCCCAAAAACATTACCTCGAAAAACAAGGCGGTGGACGCCGGTCCGGTGTACTCGCCGGATGGAAAATATATCGCCTATGTGGCGATGAAGCGCCCGGGATTCGAGGCCGACCGCCGGGTGTTGACCCTCTATGATCGGAAAACCAAAAAGTCCTTTCCCCTCACCGAGAAGCTCGATCGCTCGGTGGGTCAGTTCATCTGGTCGCCGGATTCGGCAGAGCTTCTGTTCGTCGTTGCCGAACAGGGCCACCGGGCGGTGTATCGGGTCGCCGTGCCCTCGGGTAAGCTGACCCGGACGATGGCCAAGGGCACCAATACAAACGTTGGATATGTCTCCGGGGAGAACAAGATCCTCTTCTTGCAGCAGTCCATTATGGCACCGCCGGAGGTCTTCTCGGCCTCGACCGACGGGTCGCAGCTCACTCAACTGACCCGCTTCAATGCGCCCGTGTTGAACACCTTGAAGCCAGTGGCTGTCGAAGAGATTCGCTACGCCGGTGCGGCCGGCGATCCGGTACACGGATTTCTGATCAAACCCCCTGGCTTCAGCCCCAAGAAAAAATACCCCCTGTTGATCATCATCCACGGTGGGCCTCAGGGCATGAGCGGCAACGCCTTTCATCCCCGGTGGAATCTGCAGATGTTCACTACCCCCGGGTTCGTCGTGGCGGCCTTCAACTTTCACGGATCGACCGGATATGGCACCAAATTTCGCGATGCCGTGAGCAAGGACTGGGGTGGTAAACCATTTGAAGATATCATGAAGGGGGTCGACTATGTGGCCAAAACATTTCCCTTTGTGAATGGGCACAATGTCAGCGCTGCCGGCGCCTCCTACGGCGGGTTCATGATCAACTGGATCCTCGGCCATACGGATCGCTTTCGCTCGCTGATCTCCCATGCGGGGGTGTACGATTTGACCAGCATGTACGGCGCCACCGAAGAGCTTTGGTTTCCCGAATGGGAGTTCGGCGGAACCCCTTGGACCAGCCCGGCACAGTACGAGAAATTTTCCCCCTCGAGCTATGTGGAGAAATTCAAGACACCGACGTTGGTGATCCACGGGGAGCACGACTACCGCGTACCCTATACTCAGGGACTGCAGCTGTTCACCGCGCTGCAACGACAAGGGGTCGAATCGAAACTGCTGCTCTACCCGGATGAAACCCATTTTGTGCAAAAGCCGCAAAATGCGCGCCTGTGGTGGCACACCATGCTGGGATGGTTGGCCGACCACGCCAAGATCCGGTGGCAGGCCAAGGGGCGCAAGCCGGGCAAAGCCCGTAAGAAAGTGAAGCGAATCGCGCGGTAGGTCGCTGAGGGAAGCAGAGTCAAGTGTCCGATATAGTTGTTATTTTGCTCAACATGGGCGCGCCGCGGGATCAGGCGGACGTGGGGTCCTATCTCAAGGCGCTGTTTGCCGATCCCCAGCTGATTCGATTGCCCCTGCGCCGGATTCTCGCGCCGATTATCGTCAAGTTGCGCACACCGGTGGTGCAGCGTCGGTATGCCGCGGTTCACGGCTCTCCCCTGCCCCACATCATGGCCGAACAAGCGAGTGCCCTGGCAGCGAAACTCAACGAATCGGGGGAACCGCCGTCGTACGAAGTGCACGTCGGCATGCGCTACAGCGCACCGCTGATTCGCGATTCACTGGAGCTGGCTGCCCGCTCCGGTTGCCGCAAGGTGATCGGGGTGTCGATGTATCCCCACTTCTGTTCGGCCACGACGGGTTCCTCACTTCGCGAACTGGAGCGCCAACGCGCGGAGATTATTTCCGATTTACCGCTGACCGTCATCGATCGGTATCCGGATCAGCCCCACTATATCGAGGCAATGGCCCAAACCGTCCGTCAAGCGCAGCAGGTGCTCCCCGCCGGGGCACACGTTCTCTTCTCCGCCCACGGTATTCCCCAGCGCATCGCTGACCAGGGGGATCCCTATGTCGGCGAAATCGAAACCACCGCCGACGCGGTTGCCCAGGTCCTCCGTTTGCCGAATCAGCAGTGGTCCCTCTCCTATCAGAGTCGGCTCGGACCGGTGAAATGGGTCGGCCCCTACACGGATCAACGAATCGAGCAGCTAGCCCGGGAAGGGGTGCGAGCACTGGTCATCGTGCCGATTTCTTTTACCGCCGATAATCTAGAGACGGTCTACGACATCGATCTCGTCCTGGCCCAAAAGGCGAAGGGGGCGGGCATCGATCAGGTCGTTCGGGCCCCCACGCTCAATCAACACCCCCTGTTCATCGAGGCCCTGGCCCGAATGATCCGCGCAAAATAGCTCGCAGAATTTGGCGGTTTCGGCGAGCTGTCATATAACTAGCCCTATACGTTGGATGTCAGGAGGCCGAACTGTGAGCAAAGCAACTGATGCGTTTTGTCCTTCCAACAACAATCAAATTCGTCTGGTAAACGACGGACGCCTTCAGATAATTTTTCTCGGCACGGGCAGTGCCTTTGCGCCCCACGGATTTCAGAGCAATATTTTCATCATCAAAGGCCAGACCCATGTGCTGATCGATCTGGGATCCAAGGCTTCCATCGCGTTGCACAAAGCCGGTCTCGCCGTGACCGACATTCACCACCTCCTGACCACCCACTCCCACGCGGATCACATCGGCGGTATCGAGGAGTTGTGCCTGCGCACCCGATATGCCCAGCCGGTCGAGCGCCGGGGGATGGACAAACCGACCCTGCTCACCACCAGTGACTATGCGCCGATTCTCTGGGAGTGTTCCCTGCGCGGCGGGCTCGAACACTCCGAGGAAAACCAACCGGGCAAACGGCTCAATTTGTCCGACTACATGAACCTGAGCTTCGGCGAATTCGTCTCCGGCTACAACCGGCCCGCCTATCGCTTGACGGTCGGTGAAGGCAGGGATCAGATCAACCTGCTGATGATGCGCACCAACCACATTCCCGACAGCTCGTACAGTTGGCAAACCGCGTTTTACTCCATCGGTGTGGTCGTTGACGATCGGGTCTTCATCTCTGGGGACACCATGTTCGATCGGGAGCTGATCGATCAATTCGCCGCCACAGCCGAGGTCACATTCCACGACTGCCAGGACTACACCGGCGGTGTCCACGCCTCGTACGATGAGCTGAAAAAACTGCCCAAAAAGCTAAAACAAAAGATGTTTTTGTACCACCTGCCGGATCGCATCTACGACCTGTTCGAGCCCACTGACGACGGATTTGCCGGCTGGGCCCTCCCCTTCACCAAAGGGTCCTATTTTTTTGATTAGCAACAAGTGGTCAGAATAAGAATTCAGCCGTTAATATTTTATCAGGTAGAGAACTGTCATATTAATGGGACGCGTCTCATTTCCGCCTGCCTCTTGAATACCGACGGAGTGGGTATGAGCTCCCGCCGTACTAATACTTAGGGAGTGAGAATGAGCTCCCGCCGGTGAGGTCAGATTGTTGGATGCGCCGTACCACGACCACGCTGATCTCCTTCCGCCATCATCATAAATATTTCCCGCTTGGTCGGCTGGCCCCCAGTGGTGCTGATGATTGCCCGCATGAGATGTTGAACCACTGTGGCCATGAGCTCCGGCGCTTTGCGTGTGTCCGGTGTGAGCGTGACCCTTGAATTGACCCTCTTGTAGTTGTCCGATCAAGTCGTCAGTTGCATCTGGATTTCTTCCACTACTCAAATCCTGCCCCCGTAAAAATACGCCTCGTAGATCTGGTAGGTACGCCTGGTTTTCATTGCCAATGATGACATATGCCTCACCGGTGTTCCTAAGATGATCTACTAGCAGTGCATATTCTGGATTCGCGCCGTTACTCTTATCAATCATATCACCGTTCGCTACGAGCCAACCTGCTGGAAGCTGATAGATCGTACCAAAAAATGGAATGATGGTACCAACCGGAACAAACGCAGCCGAGCCTTGATCGCCCTTAGGGCCTTGGGGCCCGGTATCGCCTTGATCACCTTTTGGGCCCTGGGGGCCAGTATCGCCTTGATCGCCCTTAGGGCCTTGAGGCCCGGTATCGCCCTGATCACCTTTAGGGCCCTGGAGCCCGGTATCGCCTTGATCGCCCTTAGGGCCTTGGGGCCCGGTATCGCCTTGATCGCCCTTAGGGCCTTGGGGCCCAACAGCGCCAATTGTGAGGTCGAATGTGTCTCTACGATGTGTTCCCTTTCCGGTTGTCACAGACAGTGAGTAGTCACCGGGTTCAATCTCGAACGGAAGTTCAACGTCTATCGTGTAGTTTGTATAATCTACGATATGTAATTGAGTAGAAACCAAATACACCCTAGGGGGCTTTTTTGCATTTATAGTAAAATTTTTACCTTCTATTGTCGCGACACTCGATTCAAAGTCAACATAGACGTGATCGATCTCAACTTCTGATGGATTATCATCGTCGTCATCATCATCATCGTCATCCCTTATTTCGGTGGACCCTGCTGACCACGAAAAAACAAATGTGACCAACAAGACCAAGTTCCATAACCACAGCTGAAAATTGGATCGCATTCTTGCACCTTCCTTTCTGTTGTTGCTGAATCGCATGGTAGGCGAAAAAGAAAAGTTGTCGTCATCCAAACGGATGACGGCCGACAGAACTAGGTTGCCAAAACATTGATTATGAAGGCCGCTCAATTGGGGTTGAACAATTAGTTAGAAAATATAATGTTGTCTCCGCGAACCAGAGCGACGATTTCTGCTTGACGATGAGTTTCTGTTTTCTGGAAGGCACGTTGAAGGAGGGTGCGGGAGGTATTTCTAGTAACTTTGAGAATGTCAGAGATTTCGTCAATACTGAAACCTGCAGCGAGCAGATCCACCACCTCAGATTCTGCCTCAGTGAGCCCGTATAGCTGCTGCAATCGAATAGTTGCCTGTGGCGGCTCGCGCTCCGGATCGTGTATGAGAACTAAGCATTTCGAAGAGGCACTCAATCCGTCGTAGATGCCTCTACCGATTGGCGAAATCATCAGGGAATACGGCTTTTTTTCGCTTGGGCGGGACAGTTTGAACGCGTCACCGGGTGAAGTGGAACATAATTCAGATGTTTTCACGGCTTCATTCATGTTTGCGTTGAATCGTCTTTGTAGCCTCGAGTCGTGCACTCTCAGGCTACCTTTTGCGGTGATTCTGACACCATCATTCATGCTGATGATTCTTTCAGCTTCCTCGTTTATGAAGACAACACATTGTTCACTGTCCAGTACAACTACACCGACTCCAACGAGTGAAAGTGCCGCCTCCATAGAGTCTCGTTTCTTACTGAAGTACTTATATTGAGAGACCGCTCGCTGAAAATGTGGGGTTAATCTGCGAAGAATGTCGACTTCTTCTTCTGTTGCTCTTCCATGGCGACCGTTGCGGCCGATTGTGAGCAAACCGAAAAAATCTTTGTCGAGCACTAGGCATGTTCCGAACGAGCATTCTACTCCTTGGGGTTCAGCCCAGTCTTCCAGTACTTCTTGATACATGCGGTTCTGAGCCGGTGTAAGATCCTCGCAAAGATCACCGACGCAGTAGATATAGCCCGACCTCAGCAATCCTCTACGGATCCCTTCATCAAGAGTGACGTTCAACTTGTGGTAGTAGTCGTTGTAAGACCTTAGGAACGCTGACTCAAAATTGTGAGACAAATTTAGGTCAAATGAGGCTGATCCGGGACTGTTTTTTGTAACTCCCATAAGAATTTTCTCTGCATGAAACAGTCTCTCTAGTTTGTGAAAAACATGATGCCAGTTGCTCGGATCTAGAGCGGCGTCATAGATCGCAGCAACAATATCGTAGTACTGCTTTTCTTTCATGTTCCTACCCGAGCGGTGGGTCTATATCTCATGACCCCGTCAAACTGTCAATTGTGTCGGAAGGTCAGTCGATAAACAGCCGAGTTGCCGCTTCAAGCAGGGTGACCGATTCCATGCCGGCGTTGAGCAGTACCGCGACGACCCGTTCGAAAATGGCTCGGCGGTTGATGTATGAGACGTTCAACTCCGGCTGGTGTTCTGTCAGGTAGCCGATGCCATCCCCGTCGGCGTCGATGAAGTCGATGCCGTGCAGTTCGAGATTGACGAAGGGCAGCCCGGCAGCGGCGCGGGCGAGCAGGGAGGCGGGCAGCTTGCCCATCAGCGCCAGGGTCGTGCCGAGCATGGGCAAGCGGGCCTTGGAGACCACGGTGATCGGTAGCTCGACCAACCCTTGGCCAGTGGACCAGACTTCGCTTCCCAGACGATACGGCCGGGTGGGGGCGCCGAGAATTCGCGGGTTGTCGATAATCGATTTGGACGGTTTGCCCTGGACGCTCTTGTAACCGATCATCGCCGCCTTGGTCGTGTAGTAGAGGGGACAGGGAAATACCGACGAATCGTAGGTGTAGTTCCGCTCGATCAGCAAGCCGGTGATATCTGTATCGATGGTGTAGCCGGGGGCGCGAAAACCCTTTGGCGGGTAGCCCAGGGTGCGCTGAATGATCTCGGCGCCGCGATCGATCTCTGCTGTTCGCCCCTCTTGGCCCAGCCGGGTCAGATCGTAGCGGTGGGTCATCGAGTGGTTGCCGATTTCGTGTCCTTCGCGGGCCAGCGCCTTCAACCGGTCGCTGCCCTTGCTCGGCTGTTCCAGATCCCGGCCCACGACAAAGAAGGTGGCCTTCACCCCGAGCTGATCCACCCATTCGGCGATGCGGGAAACGGCGCGTTCGTAGACCACCCCGGCGACCTGGTTCTCCGGTGGGTTCAACCCGTGAATGTCGTGATAGCAGCCGAGCTCGTCGAGATCGCAGGTGACACAGAGCAGCCCCACGGTCAGCGCTCCATCCGGATGGCGACGTAGAGCCGGGCCAACCCCTTGAGCACGGCCGGTACCCGTCGCGCCAAATCGATCGATGGGGGCCGTTTTTCGACGATCGACACCGGCACTTCGATGACGGTCAACCCCTTGTCCCGCCCGGCGCGAATAACGAACTCCGAGGCGAACAGATCCCGATCGACGACACAGGCCTGTGCCACGGGTAACAGCGCCTCCCGGCGAAACGCTTTGAGCCCGTGGGTATCGGTTCCCTTGAACCCCAGCGTGATTCTGAGCAGCCGGTTGATCACAAAGGTGGCGGTCTTGCGCACCAGCGGTCGGCGATCCTGGGCCCCGGGCATCGCCTTAGAGCCGACGACGAGATCACAGCCGCCCGCTTCGAGCAACTCGAGGGCCCGGCGGTAGAAGTCCACATCGCAGATGTCCACCTCGTCGCACATCACATAGGTCCCTCGCGCCTGCTCGATTCCCTGACGCAACGCCAGCCCGTAGTCCGCCTGCTCCAAAGAGAACATCCGCACCTGTTCGTGCGCCTCGGCCAGCTGCTTGGCAATGGCGACCGTGTCGTCATCACTGCCGTTTTCCGCCAGGATCAACTCGAACGATTTTTCGAGTCGGGGAAGCCTGGCCAACAGATCGTGGACCGCGGAAAGAAGGATGCCCTCTTCGTTGTGGATCGGGATTACGACGCTCAATTGCGGGGGGGGTGCGGATCTCAATTCAGCTCCTTTACTTTTTTGGCAACGTCGATTCCCGAGCGCATCGCGTCCTCCATCGCCGAATACTCCCAGCGACCAAATCGGCCGGCGACAAAGATCCGGCGTTGGGCGAGCCAGCGATGGAGAGCGCGGACGCTTTTTTCATGTGCCGGATCGTAAATGACATAGGCGTGCTTCATCACCCGCGGACGGACAAAGGCGATGTCCGCTTTTCCGGTGATCAGCTCGAGCTCCTTCAGCCCGCGGATGACGTTGGGCATCAACCGGTCCAGGTTCACCGGACCGCGGGAGCTCAGCTCCACATACAGATTGGCGCAGCCGGCCGGCGCCATTGCAGCCGAGAAGTTGCTGTAGCACCCCACCCGGTAAAAGGGGTATTTGCGCTCGGGAACGTAAATCCAATGGTAGGGCTGGCCCACCGGTCGGGCCAAGGCCACGTCGAGGTAGCGCAGACTGGTGCAGCGCAGCCGTTGCCCCGCTTCTATGATGCGGCGCGGCGGATCGGTGAGTAAGCCGATCAGCGCGGGCAGCGGGATGGTGCTGATCAACGCCCGGTAGTCGATCCATTTTCCCCCTACCCGCAGACGGCGCTGTTTGTGATCGATCGCCTTGGGCCGGCACTTGAACGCTATTTCCCCCACGCGGTCGGCCAGCGCTTCGCTGAGGGCGCCGATGCCCTGGGCCGGATAGTAGAAGCGGGCGTTGTACCCCATCTCCTTTCGGCCGAGTCCCACAGCGCCGCCGATCACCTCCTCGACCGTGGGAAGAGGGATGAACCGACGGCACCAGTCCGCGGTGATCTCGCGGGGATGAACCCCCCACAGCTTGGTGTTGTAGGGAATCATGAAATGCTTGGCGATGCCCGCCCCGAAATGGGCGTGAATAAATGCCTCGAAGGTGTCCGGGCGCCTCTTCGGAGCGCCGGAGGTCATTGTTTTGACGAATCCGGTTAGACACTCGGCGACCACCTGCGGGGGCAGGCCGAAGGTATGGGCCTGAAACGGATAGGGGGTATAGACCCCGTAGGAGAAGATGCGTGATTCCCTCGTGATTCGCAGAGGCGTTTCATCGAGAAGATCGCTCACCAGACGCTTGATCCGCGGGTCCCGCAGGTGGAGCAGATGCCCGGTGCGGTCGAAGCGGTATCCCTCCTCCTCGACGGTTTCGGCCAGGCCGCCGGGCTTGTCTCTGGCCTCGATGAGCCGATACCCGCGCTTTAATTCCAGGGCAGCGCTCATTCCGGCGAGACCTGCTCCGAGGATGATCGTTTGTGCACCGGTCGGCATGGCGCAAGCATCCCCAACCCGACGCTTCGAGTCAACCACGAGGGATCGCAAAACGACTCGCAAAACAACTCAATGAGGACAAACCTGGAAGATCGGACGCCCCTTTGCTACAGTTTGAGCGTGGGTATATCAAAACGGTCACCCGAAGCGCGATTACGCCCCATGCCGCTGATTGTCGCGGTGCTGCCGCCGGTGCTCTTCTTCTTGCTGCTGATCCTGGTCCGTCCGCCGTGGCCGGGCATCGCTCGGTCTACCGGGGGGTACGCGCTGTTGTCGCTGGGGATGGGGCTGCCGCTGGCAGTGTTGTGCCTCCCGCCGA
>JANQET010000459.1 GCA_028278265.1 Myxococcota bacterium | reverse complement strand
CGGTAACCAGTACGGTCGTCAACCGACCGGCAAACATGGTGCCGGGGAAGCCCACGCCGTCTTCATCGTCCGGACCGGTCACCGGGTTGAAATCGTCGGCATCGGCCGGGCTCGGTTGACCGTCCACTTCTGCGTCGATCTCTTCGCCGAGGTAGAGGAAATCGGTCACCAGGTGGTGGGCGCCGGAGTTGGCCAGGGTGACCGGGAAGCTGCATCCGTCGCTTTGGGGGGCGTCGCCGAAGTCAAATATCGGGTCATCACCTGTGTCGGTATTTGTGTCCGTGTCGGTATCAGTGTCTGAGTCTGCGTCGGTATCAGCGTCTGTATCGGTATCCGTGTCGGTATCGGCGTCCGTGTCTGTGTCTGTGTCTGTGTCGGTATCCGCATCCGAGTCCGTGTCAGTATCGGTATCGGTGTCCGTATCAGCATCGGTATCGGTGTCCGTATCTGCATCGGTATCGGTGTCCGCATCTGCATCGGTATCGGTGTCGGTATCTGCGTCTGTATCGGCGTCCGTATCAGCATCGGTATCGGTGTCCGTATCCGTGTCGGTATCTGCGTCTGTATCGGTGTCCGTATCTGCGTCTGTATCGGTGTCGGTATCTGCGTCTGTATCGGTGTCCGTATCCGCATCCGAGTCCGCGTCCGTATCTGCATCCGTGTCGGCGTCCGCGTCGGTGTCCGCATCCGTATCGGTGTCCGAGTCCGCGTCTGTATCGGCGTCACCGTCTGTATCGGCGTCCGCATCGGTATCGGTGTCTGCGTCGGTATCCGTGTCTGTATCGCCGGAGCCGGCCGGATCGCAACAGATCTGTTGTAAGGGACAGTCAAAGTCGAGTCCATCTGAACCGCCGTCCCCCGATTGCGCTTCCGAACCACCCAGTGCGGTGCATTGAGTCAGGGGCATGCAACTCAACGGTGCGTTGCACTCCTGCAGATCCCCCTCGTCCACCTGTTCACCGCAGCCCCACAAGCAGATCCCGGCCAGGAGTACCATTCCGGCAAGAACAATGTGTTTCATTTCATCCCCTCTCTGTGTTTGCCAGGTGTTCACGGAATGTAAGTATTTGATGAGACTATATTAACATCGTAACGAAAGTGTGCAATCAATCATCGGCCAGGGGAGACCCTTGTGCGATCGTGGGGAATAAACCGATTTCTATCGATGGTTTATAGGGAATAGAGGTTAATAATCGTGAAAAAAGTCGACTCCGCACATCGTCTTTTAGTCACTGCCCTGCTCGCCGGTGTGGTTTCCGGGTGCGGGTCGGCACGGCCGTCGGAAATGGATCTGGCGACGATCATCGCGCTGGACATCGCGAGCAGTCCGATTCAAGACGCAGTGGTCTGGACCATCGACAAGGACCAACAGATCTGGTCCCATTGGCTCAAGGGGAGCGGGAACAGTATGGAGATGATGGCCACCCGTCCCGGATTGAGTCTGCCCTGGGGCGACTCGATGTGGCTCTGGCAACCGGTGGAGCACGAACAATTGCTCTGTGACTGTGACGCATGGCAGATCTTGACGGACGAGAGGGAGTGCCCGGAAGGGGTTGAACCGGCTCTTCGCCAGAGCGCTCAGTTGGTCGACTTGGTCAGCCGACAGGTGAAGGATGTGGTTCCCCTGAAAGAGCTGCCGGATGAGGCCTGGATCCAACTGGGGGAGTTGAACGGGCAGCTCGTGCCCATTGCCTCGGTCGGCCAGTATCTGTTTGTGGCCCAGCGAGAAGAGGGGCAGGGATGTGATGCCCGCTTCTGGTCGTTCACCAACCAAGTGGTGGTCATCGATCTGGAGCAACAGCAAGCGGTGCCGATGGTGACCGCCGAAGAACTGGAGCGGATTCGAACCCGCGAACAGCGCGTGGCTTTCGAGGAACTGCAACACGATTCGATTCGCTCGGCTGATGAGCTTCAACTATCTGGAATTATTCCGTTTTATGATCAGCAGGAGGGGCTCAGGGTGAGCTACCAGTTCACCTCGAGGCTGGCACCGGAGGCCACCACGACGCACGCCGAATCGGTTCAACGGGCCGTGACGATTCCGGCGGCCGAGTTGCCGATGAAACTCGCTCCGTTCGCGGATGTGCCGCCGATCGTGCAGGCGTTTGCGCTCGCCGTGTGGCAGGACGGCCGGACCTACTTCGGCGGCTGGGTTCCGGTCGTCGGCTCGGTGGATCGCATCCAGTCCCTCTTCACTGCTTTCAGCACCTCGGCCAGTATCTCGACAGCAGATGAATAAAACACAATTATCCACCTCGAAAAGCTTTGCTTGCCAACTCCCCGGGCATCTGTGATATGGTTCGCCTCCGATGAGACGCATTCTGCTATATTTTCTCCTGGTCGTGCTCGTTGGCGCCTGTGGTAACGAGATTGGTGACGAGTGCAGTTACAGTTACGATTGCTCGCCGAACATGGAGCGCAAGTGTGACGTGGGCCAGCCCGGGGGGTACTGTCTGATCATCGGCTGTGAGCCGAATGATTGCCCCGAAGAGGCCCTCTGTGTGGAGTTCATCACCCCGTGTCCCGAGGGCACGACGACCGATGGTTCCGGACAATCCGGTTGTGAGCAAATCGAGCCCAATCGAACCCGCGAATACTGCCTGAAGCACTGCAATTCGGACGGCGATTGCCGCTCGGAATACATCTGCCAAGAGGTGGAGGACATGGGTGGGACGGTCATCGACACCAACACTTCAAAATCAAAAGTCTGCGTTCCCAATGTCTAATTATGAAGGGGCGTACATTTTGAAGGTTGTTCGCGATCCGGAGTTGACCACCGCGCAAAAAGCGCATACGGTTTCACGTCTCGGTGGACGCGTCTTCCAATTTAGCTAGGAAGCCCGTAGAAAGAAACGATGCCAAGAACGGATCATATTGAATTTGATGGAGTGGTAGAAGAGGTCTTAGCTGGCGGTATGTTCAGGGTACGCTTGGAATCCGGACTGCTGGTGCTTGCACACCTCGCGGGAAAGATGCGAAAATTTCGCATTCGCATCGTGCTCGGTGACAATGTCAGAGTCGCTGTATCGCCCTACGATCCATCACGGGGTCGAATTATTTACCGGTTGAAGTAAGGGACCGCCGCCCCCAAGCCCTCCCCCGTAGCGCAATGTCGAAAAACCGATTCTGCAGAGCGTAAAGGCGATCGGGGGAAATTGACAACTAAGGTCAAACTGGTAGGATGCACCCCGATTTGGGCGCCGTCGCCAAGTGGTAAGGCAGAGGTCTGCAAAACCTCCATCACCGGTTCGAATCCGGTCGGCGCCTCCCAATCCTTCCCAAACGCCGATGAGAGCATCGCCATCCCCATCCAACACAAATCCCACCGGGGTCGGTAATCGCCTGCTGGCTGCTGCATTCGCCGGGGGATGCGGCGGCATCGCGGCGGCGCTGTTCGATACCTGGCAGGCGGCTTGTTCGGTGAACGGGGCGTTGGAGGTTGTGCTCGTGTGGGTACAGACCACCGGCCACCTCGGCTTGATCGGCGGAATCCTCGGCCTCACAGCGGCCGCGTTGGGTGGACTGGGACAGCAACTGGCGAAAAAAGTGGGACGGCCCGGCCCCCAGGGTGGCGCACTGGCCCTGACGCTGGCAGCGCTACCCGGAGTCCTCACGATCGCCATTAAGTTGTTTCAGGGTGGATACGCATCGCGGCTCCCGGCCCGACCGCTCTTGATCGGCATCATCGCGATCACTCTGACGGCTTTGTGTTGGCTGGGGGCTAAATTGGCGCTGCGCTGGGTCCACCGGGCCGATGGGGCGCGTTCGGCTGTGGTGGGGGTTTGGATCCGGGTTGCGGCGCTGGTTGGCCTTACCCTGGCGGTGCGCTACGCCGACGCCCATTTGTACCGTCGCCTTTACTTGTATCTCCATTTCACCCTGGCGGTGCTCACTCTCGCCGGATTCGGCCTCGCCGTGCGAATGTTAATTTTGCGCGGTGCGGCATCGCGCCGACGCAACCGGTTCGCCGCCGGGTGCGTCGTCGGGGTGGCGCTGTTGTTTTTATTGGCCCGCGTCGTGGGGAACGATCGCCATTCGGTGCGGGTTGCCGTGTCCCAACGAACGACCACCGCGGCAAATCTGCTCCAAGCAACCGCGCAACCGCAGCACCCATCGCGACGACCGTCGGTCAATGCGAGCGCCGCGGCGCGACAGCAGGATCGGCGTATTCGCGCTCTCGCTGCTTCGGCCCAGGGCTGGCCCGTGTTGTCGGGCGCGCACATCGTGATTCTCTCGGTTGACGCCCTGCGGGCAGACCGGATGGGGATGTACGGCTACACCGAACGGCAGTTGACCGAAAATCTGGATCGCTGGGCCGCGGAACAGGCCGTCATTTTCGATCGGGCGTACTGTCCGGCACCCCACAGCTCGTATTCACTGACCTCGCTGCACACCTCCCACTACACCCATGATGAGGCGGTGTTCAACCAGTCGATCGACCATCCGACCCTGGCGGAGATCCTCGAGAGGGCCGGATACACCACGGTCGCCCTCTACACCAAGGGGATCTTTTTTACCGAGGGTGAAAAGGTGGGCCACTACCGGCGGACCAACTTCGGTTTTTCCCGGGTGACCCACGGGGCGTTCCGCCCCCATGAAGTGACCGATCGCACCACAGCGGAAATTGATCGAATAGTAAAGGAGGGAGAGGGCCCGTCGGTGATCTGGGTGCACTACTTCAATGTCCACGAGCCCTACCGCTCAACCCGATTCGGCACCGCGGCCAGAGATCGCTACGAAGGTGAGATCTACGAAACCGACGCGGAGATCGCCTTGTTGCTCGATACCATCGCCCGACAGTTCAAGCGGCCGACGATCATCGCCCTCACATCGGATCACGGAGAGGAATTCAAGGACCACGGTGGGTACTATCACGGATCGTCCCTGTACGAGGAACAGATCCGCGTTCCGCTGATCATCCGCGTTCCCGGTGCAGCGCCCAAGCGCATTCACGCGCCGGTCTCCACGGTGGGGTTGGCCGCCACCCTGCTGCGACTGGTGGGCCTCGAACCCCCGTCGGCGATGACCGGCCAAGATCTGCGGCCCGCCATCTTCGGCGGTGAACAGGCACACGTCGCCGAGCCGGTCTTTTCCTCGGTGATGCGCCAACACATGGCATTGGTCTGGCCTTGGAAGTTGATCGCCGATCCCTCCCGCAATCTCTACGAGCTGTACAATCTGAAGACCGACCCCCTGGAACGGGTCAATCGCTTCGACCAGCAAAAAGAGACCGGTGAGGAGCTGCTGCAGGAGATCTACGGCTGGTTGGACGAGTTCGTCAGCGGTGGACACGAGGCGCGCACGGCGCTCAATCTGGGCCATATGCGGGATCCGCGGGCTGTGCCCGGCTTGCTCGATGTGGCGCTCAATACCGGTGCGCCGGAGGAGGAGCGTCTGGAAGCGCTGGAGTTACTGGGTGAAATCGAAGATCGCTCGGTGGCCGACCGGCTGATCCCGCTGCTCGACGATGGGGCAGAGGCGGTGGCGATCCACGCCGCCCTGACCCTGGCCAAGCTGGGCCACGCCGACGGGCGGGAGCTGCTCTACGACGCCCTGTTCGACGAGGATTCCCGGCTGCGGAACCGGGTGGCCATCGCCTTGGCCCGATTGCGCGACACGGCGGGGATCCCGGTGCTCATCGACGCACTCGGGAGCGATGATCTCGAGGTGCGCCATCAAGCGATTCGAATGCTCGGCGGACTGCGCGATCGCCGGGCCGTTGAGCCGCTGATCGAAGCGATGGCCGAAGAGCGGACGCGGTACCTCACCGTGCTCGCCCTGGGTAAAATCGGCGACCCGCGGGCCTACGACATCATCATCGACACGTTGAACAACGACACCCACGTCGATGTTCGCGGGTATGCGGTGGTGGCCCTGGGTTGGTTGGGGATGCCTCGGGCTGTGCCGCGATTGGCGCGCCTGCTGCAACAGGAGCCGGGGTTCAAGTGGACCACCGAAGCCCTGATCCGCTTGGAAGGGGTGGGGCGGGCACCTGTTTTCGGAACAGACATCGCCAAAGGAGTGCCGGCGCTGCGACAGGGCTGGGGTCGCTGTCAGGAGCGTCCGCATATCGTGTCAGGGGAGTATCTGGGCCGCACCTCCTGCCGCACCTTGGGCAGGCGCGCGGTGCTCCGCTTTTGGGTCGACGCTCCCGATGGCGCCACGGTGATCCTTCGCGCCCGTCATTTGCTGGCCGACAAGGGGGCTCGCGTGCCCCTGGTGTTGGCGCTCGACGGTCAACGGATCGCTGAGATGATCGTGACCGGGGCGTATCAAGAGCTGCGAACCGAGATAATCGAAGGGGTGTGGTCCCCCGATACCCATCGGCTCGAGCTGAGTCTGGCCCGAGAAGGGGCGCTGGAGGTGGACCATCTGGTGGTGCTGGCCCGGTGAACCGCAGCTTCTACGGGGCTTGACAGAGCGGTGATAATTTGATCACATTATTTTGGTAGATTTGTTATATTCTATATATTGATGTACCGGCAAAAAGGAGCTGGTCATGTATCGAATTATTCTTAGTCTAAGTTTATCTCTTTTGTTCAACGCCATTGCCACACCAGTCGCGGCCGGTCCTCTGGAGGAGCTCGCCAGCAGTGCGGGCAAGGATCCGGACAAGCTGGTGAAGCTCGGGGATCTGTACGTCGAGGCGATGAAGCTGAAAAAGGCCAAGGCGACCTACAAGAAGGCGTTGCTGGCGGCCAGACAACAGAATCTCGCCGAGGTCAAGTTCGGTCTGGCGCGGATCGATATTGCCAAGGGCAAGTTCAGAACCGCCAAGCGAACCTGCCGATTGATTGAACACAAGCAGAAGAAGCCGGCGGTCAGCGCGGTCTGCTCGGGGTGGCTCTGGTTGAGCCAGGATCGGTCGGCCCGGGCAATGGACGATTTCAACAAGGCGATTGCGCTCAAGGATCTCGCCCGCGGCCACACCGGGGTGGGGGAGGCCTACCGCCGGCGTACGGAGTATCAGGAGGCGGAAAAGGCCTATCGCGCGGCCCTGGACGGCGGGGCAGGCCATGTGGCCTGGTTGGGTCTCGCCATGGCGTTGGAATCGAACAACGACAAGGCTGGGGCGCTCAAAGCGCTCAAAGCAGCAGTGGAAGCCGAACCCGCCTCCTGCCTGGCCCACTACCACTACGGGCGGCTGTTGAAAAACGGTGACGAAGCGATTGCCCATCTCGACACGGCAATTGCCATTCGACCGGACTGGGCCGAAGCGTACGTCGCCCTGGGAAATGCCCACCTGTCCGGCGGCAAGGGTGAGGAAGCGTCAACGGCCTTTCAACGAGCTGTCAAAGCCGAACCGACTCACGGCATTGCCCACTGGGGACTGGGCCGGGCGCTCCATCAACTGGGACGTCGAGACGAAGCCAAGGTGGCGCTGGGCAAGGCGATTGAGCTGGCGCCGGACCTGACCGAGGGTTATCTTCTGCTCGCCAAAATCCAGCAGGCATCAGGCGATTTCGACGGTACCCTGGAGACGTTGGAGAAAGCCCGCGCCGTGGCGGGGCAAAAAGTGGAGGTCTACCTGGTCTCGGGCTTGGTTTACTTCAGTCTGGGGCGCCACACCAGCGCCCGTTCGCATCTCAACAAAGCGATCTCCCTCAAACCAAAACTCTCCAAAGCGTATGCCATCCTGGGGGATATCGCCTGCGAGCGGCGGTTGTACGATGCCGGCCGCGGCTACTACGACAGCGCCTTGAAAGGTGATCTGGTCGATGTCAACAAGAATGACATCATTCGTCGCAAAGCAGAGTGCAAGCCCAAGCGGTAGCATGGCCCGACTCAAGACAACTCCGGTGGTGACCGCATTCGTGACTCGCGATAAGCGGGTGTTGTTGCTCAAACGCTCCTCCGAGGTGGGATCCTATCAGGGTCACTGGGCCGGGGTGTCCGGCTTTATCGAGCAGCCCAGTGCGCGCACCCAAGCGATGACCGAGATCAATGAGGAGCTCGCTGTCGCACCCTCCCAAATTTCCCTCGAAGCGGAAGGGGATCCCCTGACGGTGGTCGATGAGGCGTTGGGGCGGGCCTGGGAGGTGCATCCCTTCCTGTTTGCGCTTCAGCCCGGCGTTCATCCGCAGCTCGACTACGAACACGTTGATTCCCGCTGGGTCGCTCCGAACGAGATCACGGAGTTGACCTGTGTGCCCGGCCTCTATGAAGCGTGGTGCCGAGTGGCGGATCGATTCTAGTGCGTCTTGAGGGGGACACTGCTTGACCGCTGACACCATTTTGAAGACGATCGCCGATAACACTTCACAAGGGGCCAGCGCCTTGGCCCAACTGGGGTTGCAGGCACTTGAAGAAGCTGCCAAAACGCTCCCTCCCGACGCAAAGCTGGCCGAGAAGGCGATCAGGGGAGTGGCCAAGCGACTCGATGAGGTTCGGCCTTCGATGGGCGCGATCGGTGTGCTCGCCGCGATGGCCGTCGCCCGGGCCGCCGGCCTGGTGGCCCAGGGAACCGGGTGGTCAGAAGCAGTGCTCCTCGCCGTTCGCCAAGAGAGGGAGATCCTCTCGGTCGCAGATCAGACGATTGCCCGGTTCGCCCTGGGAGAGATCGGAACCGGAGGTCGGCTGGTGACCTGTTCGTGGAGCATGACCGCGCTGACCGTGCTCGCCACCTTGAAGCCCGAAACCGTACGCCTCGGCGAAGGAGACCGAATGGGGGATGGATTGCGCGCAGCGCAGTGGTTGGCGCGGAGGGGAATCGCGGTGGAGGTCGTACCGGACAACGGGTTGGCCCATGTGGTCGACGGTGCCCGGGCAGTGGTCGTCGGTGCCGACGAGATCCTGTCTGACGGCTCGGTGCTCAATCGCTGTGGCACGTTTGCTCTGGCCCTCTCCGCCGGCTACCACGGGGTCCCGTTTTACGCGGTGTGCCATCGGATGAAACTGGCCGGCAAGAGAACCGCCCACATCGAAATGCTCGAAGGCGCGTTTGCGGATCTGCCCGTGGGGGTTACCGCGCGGGCGCCGATGTTCGATCTCACCCCACCGGGGCTGATTCATCGGGTCATCACCGAGTCCGGATCGCTGACCACCGAACAGGTGGTGGAGATCTGTGACAATATCCGGCGAATGAAAGAACAGGAAACCGTTCAGCACAGCTGACACAAAAGGACGAATATATGGAAGCCGACTGGCGATTGTTGACCATCCTGAGCATCTTGAGTTGGGGCCTGTGGGGATTTTTATCGAAATACGTGAGCGGTAAAATCGCCTGGGGAGAAATCCTGGTGCTGCTCAGTCTCGGCACCGTGCTCGTGGCATTGGTGGCCACCCCAGGATCTTTTGCCTTGAAGTTGAGCTGGAACACGGGAATCGGGCTGCTGGCCGGGATTTTTTGCGCGTTGGGGTACTTGTTCTTCTATCGCGCGCTGATACGCGGACAGGCGAGTACGGTGATCCCGATCACGTCGCTGTACATCGTGGTAGTGGCCGTCCTGGCTATCGTCATCATGCAAGAACCGCTGACGATCAAAAAAGCGTGCGGTATCCTCTCGGCCGTCATGGCGATCGTGCTCCTCGCCTGAGTGATTCCTACCGAATCGGCACGCCCGCCGCGATCAACACCTGTTGTAGGCGATCCTCATCGAGGGCCAGGCGGCGCTCGAGTGCGGTGAGCGAGTCGCGTGAGATCGGTTCCCCTCGCACCAGATCGGCCCGCTGCCGGCGTCTTTTGCTACCCGGTTTATCGGTTCGGCCCGCCGGGGTCGGCAGGAAGATGATGAGATCCGGTTCGAGTTCGGGATCGTCGAGCAGGGATCCGCTCTCGACGATCGCATAGCCGCAGTTACCCAGTGCGGTGTTCACCTCGGACCACGGAGTGTCGATTGGAAAAAAAAGCCCTGGTTTGCCGGGTTTCGGCGGATGGGTGCCCAGCTTGACCGCGCGGGCGTTGGGCAGGAGTTCTGTCAACTTGCGGGCGAGCGTGGTCTTGCCGACGTTGCTTCCACCGCCGGCGATGACAATGGTTTTCATGCGTGACCCTTGGGTGGAGAGCGGACAATCAGCTCGAGTTGACGGGGATCCACTTTGGCGTGTGCCGGGCGAGCTCTTTTCTTTTTGGTCGGACGATCCGTCGGCTTCGCCGGTGGAGGCGTCGGGTTCTCCAGGGTCAGCCGCGGCGGTGGGCCGATGCGGGGAGTCAGAGCCTCCACGTCGCTGAGCCGCGTTTGACGCGGGGCGATGACTTGAGCTCGCCCACTGGAGATGGCTTCTTTAACTTGAGCTTTGAGCTCACCCAGCAGCTCGAAGAACCCCCGTCGGGACTCGGCGACCCGCTCGATGAGGGCGAGCAGCTCCCCCTCGATGCCCGAAAATTCCGCCAGTTGCAGGTGGGGGCAGCTCTCCGAAGGACCGGCCGGATTGACGACGCCACACGCCGGACAGATGCGGATCACCGTTTTTTCGGGCACCGGGGGTTTGGCATTCTCGTCGATCATGAGCCCATCTTAATGGGATTGGGGCGATTCTTCAAAAAAAGACTCAATGCTGTACCCGAGTGTGGGCCAAGACGGTTTTGTAAATCCCCCCCGGGGTGACGGCGATGATTTGTTGGGTGCGGCCGATTTCGATGTGCAGGGCGTCGACACGGCCGGAGCCCTCGTCCCCATCATCGGTGGGTGGTGGCAGCGCTGTCTCTTCGTGATCGACGGCACACGTGATCAATGCGGTCTGCCAACTAGTCCCCCCGTCCTCGCTGATTCTCACCACCCCTTGGTTGCGCATCGATTGATGCACCGCAGCGGCAATCCATCCGGGATTCTCAGAGTCCAGCGCCACGGCGGTCGCACTGCGCACTGCGTCGATGGCGGTCCAGGTCTCGCCCCCGTCCAGGGAGCGAATCAGTGAGGAAAGTGAATCGTCCGCTGCGATGACGATGGTCTCGTTGCTGGCATCCAGGCTCAGCGGTGCATGGGGTGCGATTTGGCTGAAATCATCGGGTAGTCGCAGCTTTTTCCACTCTTTGAGGTCCGTGCTGCGGACCAGCTGGGCGCCCTTATTGGATTCGAAGAGGGCAATCACATCAGCGGTGCCCTTGATCGGCGTCACGGCCAGACAGTGCCAGGGCATCGCCACTCCGGACCAGCGCTGTCCCTCGCTATCACTGACAAAGAGCTGGCCGTTACCCGTTCGGCCGATGATGCGGTACCCGCTGCCGATCGGTTGTCCGGTCAAATAGAACGGTGTCGAAATGGGTGGGTTGACCTGTTGATCCGGTTCATCGAAACCCAGTGAATGCCAATTGTTGATCGTTTCGTAGGTGCGGCCGTGATCCCGGGTGATCACGGCGCCTCCGAATTGTGTGCCGATGAACATCACTCCTTGGTGGGAACAGATGCTTGTGGCCATCGAATCGGCCAGAGATTTGGAGTCGGGAACCTGGTGCAGCAGTCCATCGGCACCCAATGCGAACAGCCCCTGTCCGACGCCGATTGGCTTGCCGTCGACCAACGCCGCGGCAGTGGTCACCGCATCAATCGGACCGAGGAAATGGCTCTCCAAAAGGCGGCTCGAGCTCACCTCGATTACCGGTTTGACCTCCTCTTGGCCCACGAACGGCAACTCGATATCGAGCTCGGCCATCACCTCTTCTATGCTCGGGGATTCATCGTCCGCTTCGAGGTCGGAGAACTCATCCAGACGGTCTGCTTCGAGCTCGATGTCGTCACCTGAATCCGCCTCGACCGGTTCGTCCCGCACCGCGGTCAACTCCTCATCTTCCTCGACGAACCAGTCCCCCTCGATGGCGGATTGATCGTCCTGATCGTCGTCGCTCCACAGGTTGGAGTCATCATCGACGGACAGCTCCACGTCGTCGATGCTCAGCGTTTGGTCCTCTTCGTCGAGCCATGATTCGTCCTTGGCCTCGACCAGCTGCTCGTCCTCGACTACTTCAGCGGTCTTGGGGCGGCTTTCCGGCTCCAGGAAGGACTCCTCGAATTCATCGAGGGGATCGATATACGATGCCAATTCGCTGGCATTCGCCGGTTGGATGTCGTCCCCGTCCTGGGGTGGGAGATCCAATTCCCCATCGTTGCCGGCCGATGGGCGTCGCTTTTTTGATTTGTCGTCCGGATCGTTCATCGAGTCCCCTCGCTCGTGTTCAGGACTGGTTGAGGTGTTGTTGTACCTGTTTCATATCTTCCCATACAGGGCGTTTGGTTCGAGGATCGGCGAGCAGTGTCGCCGGGTCGAACGTGGCGATGACCGACATGCCCCCGAGCGAATGAAACCGCCCCCTCAGTTCGTCCACTGATCGCTCCTGCCCCAGGAGAAGGGTGGCCGCCACTTGTCCCATCGCGACGACCACCGCCGGTTGGACGATTTCGAGCTCCCGTCGCAGGATGTCGCCGCAGGGGGCGCATTCACCAGGGTGTTCGAAACGTCGTGAGGGAGTGTGGCATTTTATTCCATTGCAGACGTACACTTCACTTCGAGTGAGGCCAATCGCCTCGATGATGCGGGTCAGCAGGGTATCTTCCGCCGGGGCCAGGATGCGGGCGGAGCCGTCTTCGTCTGCCACCGGCGCACCGACCACGATGGCCAGTCGGCTGTCCGGTGCGCCCTCACCCATCACCACATCGGTGCGTTCCGCATGTACCGGGCACAGCTGGCAGTGACCCAATTTCTCTTTTAGGGTATGTAAGGGGTGACGGCGTGGTTGGGCTCGACCGCCAGCGTCTGTGGGTGGTTTTGCGGATGGATGGTGCTGAGGGTAGCCGCTTACCCCGTTGGCAACTTCCCACTGGATGCGTTTCCTGACGGCACTGGCGAGCTCGGTGAGCGTCATCGGCGAGTCCGGATTGGAGTGGTGGCCGTTCATCTCTGATCTTGCTGCTGTCATTAGGGAGATTAGACTAATACGAGAAGCAGGTGATGAGAAAGAAAATTCGGTGTCGAGCAGATCTATACGAGATGTGGGTAATGAAAAAAAGAATTCGGCGGTGGAATGTTCTGTTGGGGGGTGTTGGTTTTGTCGCAGTGGTGCTGTTCCCCAAGACAGCTCTCGCCTGGGGACCGGTAACGCATATCGACTTGTCCATCGAGGTGCTCTCCTGCCTGGCGGCCCTGGCACCGGCATTATATCGGCGGTTGAAGCATCATTTCTATGATTTTATTTACGGCAGCCTCGCGCCGGATATCATCGTCGGAAAAAACCTGGCCAGCGAATCGACCCACAGCCACAGCTGGATTGTGGCGCAGAAGCTGTACACCGAAGCCAAATCCCAAGGCGAGGCGCGGCAGGTCTTCATGATGGGCTACCTGGCCCATCTGGCCGCCGACATCATCGCCCATAACCACTTCGTTCCGGCACAGATCCTCCGCTGGCACCGGGCCAAGGGGGTCGGGCATCTCTACTGGGAGGCGCGGTACGATCAGAAGATTCTCAAGGACAATCCGGCCCTAAAGGAGGTCTGGGGGGAGCTCTCCAGGCGTCAGTTTGTCGAACACAACCGCTTTTTGACCGATCGCCTCCTGCCGACGGTGTTCTCCAACGGCCTCTCCGCCCACATCTATCGCCAGGTGCTGGCCATGCAGCGTCGGCGTCCATGGGAGCAGGCCTTTCGTCGCATCGACGCCCGCTCCCGGCTCGGCTTCACCCAGACCGATGCGCAGATTTGGCGTAAAATTGCGATGACGTTGGTCTGTCACATCTTGATTCATCCCGAAGGGGACAACTTGAAACATCTCGATCCCACCGGTCGATCCAATTTGGCGCGGGCATTGGCCGACAGGCAGCGGCTCCGGCGAATCAGGCGCTATAGGTGAAGTGAAGATCGTAGCCGCAGATGGTGAAGACATCCCCCTCGTCGATGCGTTTGGAGTCCACGGTCTTGCCGTTGTATTCGACGCCGTTGGTGCTGCCCAAATCTTTGATGTAGTAGGTGGCGTTGTGAAAGATGATCGCCGCGTGCTTGCGGGAGATATTGGCGTCCTTGATCACCAGGTCCGAGCTCTTGGCCCCGCGGCCGATGATGAACTGATCCGATGAGATCTTGATCTTTCGCCCTTGAAAAATCAGTACGAGAACCGGGCGCTGCTCCACCGCGCCGGTTGTCGAGGGGCGTGGCCTAGGTGGTGGCGGCGGACGGGACGGGCGAAACGCACCTCCCGGGTCGGTGGGCCGCGGCGCAGGGCCGGACGGCGCCCGCTGTGGGCGGGGCAATGGTTGAGCGGATTGCGCCCGCGGCCGGGCAACCGACGAAGGGCGGGGGGGCACCCGGTTGGGCACAGCGTCGCTCGGTCTCCGGCGGCCGGTGGACGCGAGATTGTCGGCGTCGACCTCTTCTCCCTCCAAAAAACCATGGGTGGAGGCATACAAGCGCATCGCCTCGTTGATTAGATAGTCGGTCGAACAGTCCATTAACTGGGCGCGCCTCTCGAACGAATTCCACAACGCGGTACGGACGTGAAAATTTTGGAGTGTTTTCTTGGCAGTCGATCGCGTAGTCATCGCTGCTCAACCTTTCTTTTTGATAGCTTCCAGTGCCGCCAAAGCAGCCTCTCCCAGGGACTTTTGCCCGAAGCCCCGAGGCAGCCGATCCGTGTTCTCGACCAATTTTTGGATGGTCGGTACGTCTTTGGCCGTACCCAGTTTCGAGAGCACATTTACCGCGATCCCTCGAACAAAGGTGTTGGAATCGCCGAGAAGTCCGCGAACAGTAGGTAACAACTTTGGAAATGACGCGATCCTGTCGATGATTTCCCGGACGTCGTCTTTGTTTCTCGAGCTGCGCAACCGCGCGATATGACTGAGGGTTTTTTGGAGTTGACCCGCACCGTCGATTCTCAGGATGCAGCGAAAGGCGACCGCTCGCCAAAAGGAATCCCGGTCGGATAGGAGCTTTTCAAACACCGGGATGTCTTGTTTTCGGCCGGCCTGGGCGATGACGTAGTAGGTCTCTTCCCGCTGGTATTTGTCGTAGGCTGAGTTTTGGGCCATGGCGAAGAGCCGCCCGGCGTGGCCATCGGTCAGCTCGATCGATTTTTGGCTCACCCCGTCGGAGAAGGCCCTCAGGGAGAACCGCTGAAGTTTGGCGGTGACCTCTTGATTGGTGGCGATGTCGAGTAGGGTATTGCCGATGGACTCTCCGCCGATAATCGCTGCGGAGACCAGGTCAATCTCATTTACCTGATTGACATTTTGTTGAATATTTTGAGCAAAACCGGCAGAGGCTTTTTTCAGCGCTTTTTCATCACCGGCTTTGCGAACCAACTTGGCGATGTGCTCCACAGTGACTTCGTTTACCGTCAAAAGAGGGATCATCGCTTCTGCTGCGGCCGGGCCGATTTTCTTCACAATAGCTGTAATGTTGTATTTTCCTGCCAGCGCCCTGGTGTTGAAGTCCTTGGTACTCCAAGAGATGAGCGCCTGCTCGGCTTGAAACTTGCCGGTCCCTGCGGCGTAATCGAGCAGAATATACAACGCGTCCTTGGCGTCGACCTGTGACTTGGTCACCGCCTTCTCCTCTTTTTCGACCATGGCGGCCAAAATGGGCACAATCTCCTCGATCACCTTGGCGGAGTCTTCCTTTTCCATCTTGGGAAAGGACTGCATGAACAGGTCCCAGCCACGGGAGCTGATTTCGACGAGCGCCACCGCCGCTTTGGCTCTCAATTCAAGGGGAATCTCCGGATCGATTAACGCACTGGCCAGTTTTTTGGGACCGTTTTTGGTCCCCTTCCACAATTCGATTTTTTCAGCAGTAACCTCGCAACCCGATATGAATGCCCAGGTCGCGATCAAAACGAAGATCTTTGTCATGGAGGATCTCGTCACGCCAACCTCCCCTCGAGTGGAGCGCCCGCTCAGCGCCAAACGCCCAACCTTGGTACTCGAGAAAATGACTGGGCATTTACTTTTTCTCGAGCCCTTAACCGCTGCCCGGACTGCATCTCTATCTCCGGGTCATTGACCATCCTAACTGACCCACAGCCCCGGTCAACCATATTTATAAACACGAGAAATGGTTCTAAGTTTAACCAATTCGCTACTAATTATATCAATCCTGATTGATTTCGCTAGTTCCCGTCCCTAATTGCAAAATTTGACGTTTGAGACGTGTGATGATCCCCCTATTTGCCGGCTGGGGCGATACCCCGGCGTTCCTCCGAAGAGAAATCGCACCGACAAATTACCTCGGCAACGCCGCTTTGAAATATTCAACCAGATCTTTTTGCCAAGCCACCCGTTACGCATCAATAGATACTCAAGGCCTCTGACAGGAGCGAGCTGATGCAAAACGGGAATGGGTGGCAATCCGGTGCCAGGCACATCGCCCTAGGGCTGTTGTGCGGTTTACTGTCTTCATGTGGTGAATCCGCAACATCTCCGACCAGCGTCGAGCCGGTGGGCGAATCGCCCGCGGTGGGTACAGCTGGAGGACGGGTGGCTTGGATCAGGAGCGCCTTGGGGCACAAATCCGGACTGTTCGCATTGACCGACGGGGCCAAGCGGGCGTTGTCGGTGGAGGGCATCGTCGCCTGGGGGGAAGGGATTCAAACCGAGGATGGTGTGGAGGCCCAGTTGGTGTTCGAAGACGGAACAGCGGTCTTTGTGGACGAGAAAAGTATTATCAAAGTGGACAAAATGGAGTCCCGTCCGCTGCTGGAATTGATCGAAGGTCGGTTGACTGTGATCCGCCCCTTTACGGCGAGCACGCCCTTTTTTCTGTCCGCGTTGGATCAGCGATTCATTAGCAAAACCGGGCGGTTGATTGTCCGTATCGACGGGGCGGGTCACCTCTACGCCTCAACCATCTCCGGAGCCAGTGTTCTGCCTGACGGGCGAACCCTCAACCCCGGTGAAGAGGTGATCCTCAATCCCCGCGGCGCCCTCACCCGGCCCCGTCCGATGGACTACCGCGGCTCGATTCCGATGGTCGCCCGTGCGGCGACCACCAGCGGGCTCAGCGTCGAGGCGCCGGTGCTCGCCTCACCCCGGGTGACGCCGTTGCGCGGTATCGGCACGCTCACGGCCCGCGTACCCGGATCCGGACGTCGCAGTGAGACTGCGCTCGAATTGGTCTCCCACCAGGTCGAGGCCACCCTGACCGACGGGGTGGCAGTGACGCGCATCGAAGAGGTGTTTGCCAATCACTCCCCACGGACTGTGGAGGGGACCTATCGATTTGTGCTCCCCGCAGGGGCCAGCATCGCCCGGGTCGCTCTCGAGGTGAACGGCCAATTGGTCGAAGGGGAAGTCTTGGAGAAAAAGCGGGCTCGACGCATTTTTAAGCAGATCGTGACCGACGCGGTTACACCCCGGGATCCACTGCTGCTGGAGTGGATCGACGGCAGCTCGTTTCGCATGAAGATCTTTCCCATTCTTGCTGGTGAGCGGCGCCGGGTCGTGTTGACCTATCTCGAAACCCACACCGCGGTGAACGGGCGGTACCGCTACGTCTATCCCCTCGGCGGCTCGATGGATGGTCCGGCGGCGGGGCGGTTCAGTTTTCACGCCACGGTGGATTCGCCCCTGGAGCCGACCGACCTGCGTACCCCGCTGTTTCCCTGCGAGGTAAGTGGGACGGCTGAACGGACCGAGGTGCGATTCACCGCCGATCGGTTCAGGCCCTCGGCTGATCTGGTGGTCGACTACGGGACGCGAAGGGATCCCGGACCGATCCGTTGCACCCAACAGGTGCAAAAGAATGGCCAGGCCCATCTGCTCTGTCTGTTGAGACCGGCCTTTGACCGGGCTCTGGTGGAGCCGGGGCCTCGACGGGTCGTGTTTGTGGTGGACACGTCGTACAGCCTGTCCGCCAACGCGCGAGAGCTGGTCGATCGGGCGGTCCTCGAGACGGTTGCGTCCCTCTCGGCCCAGGATTCGTTTGCCCTGCTGGCTTGTGACAGCGGGTGCCGTGCTGCGGTGGAGGGATTTGTTCACCCCTCTCAGCAGGCGATTCGCCGGATCCACGGCTTTTTGCGGGAGCACCCCCCCGGTGGGGCCAGCGATTTGCTCGGCGCGCTGACCAGCGCCGCTGAGCTGGCCCGGGACGGTCGACCGACCGATGTGGTCTATTTCGGTGACGGGATTCCCACCGCCGGAGTGCTCGATCCGCAGGAGTTGGTAGGATTGCTGAGCCAGATCCTGCCGCCGAAGGTGGTGGTTCACACGGTGGGGATCGGTCCCAGCGTGGATCAGTTGGTCCTCAATGCCCTCGCCGGAACTCTGGGGGGCGGCAGTCTCCGGTTGGCGCTCGGGCAGCCCCCGGCCGCGGTGGCCCTGGCCGTGGCCCAACACCTCTACCTGCCTTCATTGACCCGCGTGCGGTTTACCCTTCCCCCGGGCATGATCCTGGCCGATCCCCGAGCAGTGGGATTTGTGCCATTGGGCAGTGAGGTCCCCTTGCTGGCCTCTCTCGAGCGGCGACCGCCGGCCGGGGATGTGGTGCTCTACGGTGAATTGGGCGGTTCTCCGGTCGAACAGCGGTTTTCCATCTCACCTGGTGTTATTCGAAAGAGCACATCCGGGTACGCGAGCCGTCTGTGGGCCAAACAGCGGATCGACGCATTGACCTTTGTCGGCGCCCCCCCCAATCAAATCGTCACCTTGTCGCGAACCTCCCGCGTGATGAGCCGGTACACGAGCTGGATTGTGCTGGAGAACGAGCAGATGTTCAGACGGTTCAACATCCAGCGAACCGATCCGCAGGTGTCATCCATCGAAGATCCCCTCGACGATGCAGAGGCGGAACCGGCCGAGCTGGGGGAGCTCGCCTTCGATTTCGACGACCAGGTTGCTGCCCCTGCGGCGCCAACGGCCTCCCGCTCGGCACCGGCGCCCTCGCCCCGAAAAAAAGCCCAACCAGCCATGGCCCGCAAAGCGAAGGCCGATACATCGCTACTCGATCTGATGGGCTCGGGGGCGGGATCCGGCGGCGTGGCGGGTTCTCCGATTTCACAAATCGCCACGATGCCCCCGCGGCCTCGGTTCGATGTGCGCATCCAAAAACCGCGAGGGGTGACCAACGCTGCCCAAAAACGGTTGGCCCGCAGCGCCGCTGCAGTGGCGGCACAACCCCTCTCCCGTCATGCCCATCGTCGCTACCTGGGAATGTTGGCCAGAATGGACCGCCTCGACGAAGCAATGGCCGCAGCACAAGCGTGGCACGATCGGGATCCGTTCAACCGGGCGGCGATCACTTTTCTCGCCGATCAGTACGCCCGTGGCGGTCGACGAATGACCGCGGTCCGCCTTTACGCCGCCAATGCGGAGCTCAGTCCCAAGCGGTCCCGGTTCCATCGCTGGATCGGCCAGACACTGTTGGAAATGGGCGACTTCGGCGGCGCAGCGGGGCATTTTCGCGCAGCGGCGACCACCGGTAAACAGGGGGAAGACTGGCTCGATTATCTGCAGGCCCTGTTTGCGGCCCGGCGAAACCGATTGGCGGTTCTCGAGGGAAATCGGTTGCTCGCCGCACCGCCGAGCCGATCCCTGCGCAAGCGGATTCAGCGCCTGCTCGATGCAGCGACCACCGGGGTGTTGCCGAGCATGGGGTCGAAGGACAATCCGGGCAGGCTCAAGGTGCGGTTGCAGCTGGACCGACCGGATGTCGACCTCGACCTGGCGATCATCGATCCCGCGGGCCGGCGCATCTCGGGACTGTGGCGTCGGTGGGCCGTTGGTCGGGGATTGACCGAGGGGGGGAGGGAGTCCCTGACCCTGGGATCGCTGATCAATGGCCGTTACCGTATCGCAGTGAGCCGAAACGAGCACACCCCTCCGGGACCATTGGCGGGTCGGGTGACCATCGTCTGTCGCGGCAAACGGAAGACCTTGCCCTTCACGCTGACGGGCAGCGACGCCGTGGTGGCCGAGCTGGTGCACCGCAAGCTGCCTTCGAATCGATAGCTGAGCAGGTGAACGACGGTCAGTATTTGTTGATCGCCGCCATGATCCGGTGGCCCATGGCCATCTGGGCGCCTTCGAGGCAGGAGTTCAACAGCACGATGGCGCCGGTGCCGAGCGCTTTGTTGAATCCGGTGTAGGCGGAGTATCCGTAGGTATCACCGCCGTGATAGGTCACTCTCTGGCCGTCGTCCAGCTCGACGGTGAGCCAGGCCAGCCCCTGATCGCCCAGGGATCCTTGGTGCAGCTGGGTTTCGTGGGTCAGGGCGATGGCCGGGGCGAGCGGGGTCGCGGTCAATCCCAGTTGGGCTTCCAGATAGGTGAACATGTCGTTGAGCGAGCTCTTGATGCTGCCCGCCCCCTGATAGATGTCGTTGGCGATGAAATAGAGACCCGGTTCGAAGGCAGCGTTGTGACTGTGGGCCAGGTTGCTCTGCTGTTGATCGGTCAAATAGATGGAGCTGTTGGTCATTCCCAGAACCCCGAACAACCGGTCCGAGAGGAGGGTGTCGTAGGAACTCTGGTCCACCAATCCCAGGACGTGCCCCAGCAGCCCCATGCCGGTGTTGGAGTACGCCCACCAGGTGCCCGGTTCGAAGAGCAGGGTGCAGTAGTCGGTCAAGTAGTCGTACACGTGGTCGGCGGTGTAGCTGGCAAAGGGGCTGAGCGGTTCGAAATCGGTGGGAAGGGGAAAGGCGGAATCGTCGTCTTCGTGGGGGACGCGGGGCAACCCGGAGGTGTGGGTCGCCAAGTGACCCAGCGTTATTTCAATCCCGCTCCAGGTGGGCATTGTCACGTGGTCCTGGGGCAGATAGTGGCGCACCTCGTCCTCGGGGAGCTCACCGCGCAAGAACATGTCCGCCAACAGCGTGGCGGTGAATGTCTTGGTGATTGACCCGATTTCGAATACCGAATCCCCATCGGGCGGATCGACCGTATCGAACACCTTTGTGCCGTAGGAGAATACCAGCCGGTTTCCGTCTTTGTCGATCACACCGATCATCGCCCCGACCTCGACGTATTCATCGGCGATGTGGTCGATCGCTTCGGCCAGGGTGTCGAACGACGGTTCCGAAGGGGAGCCGTCATCGCAGCCCAACAGCGGGATCGTCAGGATCAACCGGATGATGTAGCGGATGGTGTTCATCGGACCTCTCTTGTCCAGGAACCGGGGGTTCACTACAAGTATATTTTTTTGCCGCCGGGGGATCAAATCCGGTCAAGCGGCGATGGGGCCAGCCAGCGGATACTGACACGGTTTACAGATGCTGACAGTAGTAACGATCCGGACACTGTGGGAGGGCAGAGGGGGGATCAGGTGGCGGCGAGGAGCTCGCGCAGCTCGTTGCCGTCGAGTTGCTCTTTTTCGAGCAGCCGGGAGGTGATCTGTTCGATTTTTTCCCGGTGCTCGATCAGCGTCTGGTGGGCCCGCCTCATTGCCTCTTCGAGCACGTTCTGTACCTCGACATCGATTTTGTCCCCCACCGTGCTGCCGTGATCACAGCTGGGCATCAGCTCGCTGGTGGGTAGGATGGCCTTGGATTCGGGGTCATAGGCCAACGGTCCCAGCTCCTTGCTCATCCCGTATTGGCGCACCATGGCGCGGGCGATATCCGTGGCCCGGGCCAGATCGTTCTGTGCGCCGGTAGTGACGTCCCCGATGAAGATCTCCTCGGCGGCGCGTCCTCCCAGCAGGGCGGCGATACGGTCCCGCAGCTCGGATTGGGTGAGCAGGAAGCGATCCTCGGTGGGGCGCTGCCAGGTCATCCCCAGTGCGGCCATCCCTCGGGGAACGATGGAGATCTTGTGGGTTTTTTCCGCATGGGGCAGCACCTCGCCGACCACAGCATGACCCACCTCGTGGTAGGCCACGATGTGACGCTCCTTGGGAGAGATCAGCCGACCCTTTTTCTGCAATCCGGCGACCACCCGATCAATCGCCTCTTCGAACTCGGCCATCGAGACCTGTGTTTTGTCGCGGCGGACGGCGAGCAACGCGGCTTCGTTGATCACATTGGCCAGGTCGGCGCCGGCAAAGCCGGGGGTGCGCAGGGCCACGGTATTGAGCTCCACCTCTTTTTCGAGCTTCACATTTTTCGCATGAATCCCCAAAATCGCTTCGCGACCCTTGAGATCGGGCCGGTCCACCAACACTTGGCGGTCGAATCGACCCGGCCGGAGCAACGCCGGATCCAGAATTTCGGGACGGTTGGTCGCCGCCATGATCACCACGCCCTTGTTGGGATCGAACCCGTCCATTTCTACCAGCAGCTGGTTGAGGGTCTGCTCCCGCTCGTCGTGGCCGCCCATCGCCGGGCCGGAACCCCGCGCCTTGCCCAGAGCGTCGAGCTCGTCGATAAAGATGATGCAGGGGGCCTTCTCCTGGGCCTGTTGAAACAGATCCCGCACCCGGGATGCCCCCACGCCGACGAACATCTCCACGAAATCGGAGCCGCTCATCAGGAAGAACGGCACGTTCGCCTCTCCGGCCACAGCCCGGGCCAGCAGGGTTTTACCGGTTCCCGGGGGGCCGACCAGCAGTACCCCCTTGGGGATGCGGGCGCCGATTTCAGTATAGCGATCCGGTTCTTTGAGAAAGTGCACGATCTCTTCGAGCTCGACCCTCGCCTCGTCCACCCCGGCCACATCGCTGAAGCTCACCTGTACCTCTTTTTCGCCGATAATTTTGGTCCGGCTCTTGCCGAAGGCGAGTACCCCTCCTTGGGCCGTTTTGCCCATGCGCTTCATGATCAGGCCCCAGATGAGCAGAATGACGCCGATCGGCAGAATCCAAGCGAGCAGGACAGATTTCATTCCCCCCTCGCTGACCACCCCGGTGGATTTCACATTTTTCTCCTCGAGGGTCTGCATCAAATCGGGTTCGTCGATGCGAACGGTTTCAAACACCTCCACCGGCTGTCCGCCCTGCTCCCGAAGGCGGCCGAAGACCATCGTTTCGCTGACCTCCACCTCCTCCACCCGGCCCTCGGCGAGGTAGGTTTTGAAGGTCGAATAGGGGACCCGTCGCTTGTGGGTGGTCATCATCGACTGAATCGTGAAAAACAGCACCAGGGCGAGAACGATATAAATCACAGTAACTTTTGACCTGTTTCCAAACTCCATCGTTAATCCCTCTCTCTTATTGTAATCGCCGAATCGATCAATCAATGTCCGGTAGAGTTTTTTTTGACTTCCGCCGCTGCCGACCGGTTTCCATTTACACGGGCATTTCGGTTTTGCAACGATGTTTCAGATTATTCAGAGATGAGACATCAA
>JANQET010000508.1 GCA_028278265.1 Myxococcota bacterium | reverse complement strand
CCACATCGATGCCGCCGATAAACGTGTCGTCCAGTGGTAGAACTTTGATCCCGAAAAAAGACAACACGGCCAGTCCGATCAACGCCACCGGCCATCCGTTTTTCAGTGTGCGCTGGACGGTCGGTGGCCATCGGTCGACCTGTTTTTCGAGCCAGCCTGTCAGCCTATTCAGCACAATGCCCCTCTCCCGGTCGTGGATGCGATGTGAGCAATACAACGGTCGCCGTCACCACACCCAAGGCGGCGATCGGCCAGAAGGCCTGCACCGAGTCTTGAAAGATCGCGCGGTTAAAGTCAACGAAGTACCCCAGCAGGGGGGCAACCGCTGCGGCGGCCAGCGCCTTGGCCTGAGATTCCAGTGACAGGATCGTTGCACCCATCTGCGGCGGGGAGTGGGCGTCGAAGCGGCTGATCTGGGCCGGGCGAAACAGATTTTGCACGACCCCCATCAGGATCAGGAAAAAGGCGGTCAGTCCGCTCAACTGAAACACGAAACAGGGCACCATGGCGCCGTAGATGATTAATGTCGACAACCACAACCGTCGGATCAGGCGATCCTCGCCGCCGAATTTGGCCGCCAGGCGATGGGCTTGGCGAGATGCCACGCTCATCAAGAGGTAGTTCAACGCGAACACCAGTCCGATCACCACCGCGCTCAGCTGGGTCGGCGAAACGATCCTTTCATCGATTGAAAACAGCGCGACCAGCGGCAGGGCCAAGGCGAGTGACTTGAGCACCGGCTGGAGGTAGTCCTTGGTGATTTTGAACACCCCCTCCAGAGCCATCGATTCTCCGAACAGCCCGCGCAGGCGCGGTTGACTGATCGCCAGGCGCAAGGCCTTGATCGAGAGCCGGTGAGCTGCGGTGAGGGAGATTCGCTGATTGGTGGTGCCGTCCAGGTACTTGGGATAGGTGAGAAAGTTGATGATGTTCAAACCACAGGGAATCGCGCTGAACCAGAAGACAGTGCTGAAGCGGCCCGTCCAGAAGACAAACCCCGCAGCGATCAGTGCGCTCAGGGCCGACCCGATTTTCGACCAGGATCGGGTGTACCCGTAGATGCGCGTCCGTTCGTGCAGTCGATCGTTGCGGCGCAGCCAATCGAAGATCATCGCTTTGTGGGTACCGGTGCGAAACGCCTCACCCACGCCGAACAGCACCATTCCCGCGGCCAACAGGCCAACCGCCTCGGCCGCGGCAAAGAGGACAAACGACACGGTATAGGCGACGAACGAAGCGATCATCGATCGGCGTCGTCCGTACAGATCGGCGAACGCCCCGCTGGGGATTTCCAGCAGCACCACACACAGCTCGCGCAAGCCGATGAGCCATCCGATCGCCCCGAACGACAGGCCTTTTTCCAGAAACGCGAGGAGGAGAAAGGGTTCGAAATATCGTTGGTTCTTCAAAAAACCATACAGAGAAAAATTGATCAGCATGTTTCGGTGAGACATTATCCGCCAAGCCAAAGGTGTACGAGCTGTTTGACTACGTGTTTCAAAAACCGAAGCGAAGCTCAAGATAAAAAAGGGGTTACCGATATCATTTTACAGGGGAAGGGATGACCGAATGCAACGGTATGCGATGATTTGCCAAAGGATGGAAACGGGCATGGGGAGAACAATGCGTTGGAAGCTGCTCATTTTGATTGGGAGTCTGGTCGCGGGGGTGTCCGTGGGAATCGGAACCACCGCCGCCGCCGATGAGGCCGCCAAAACACCGACGGAAAAGCAATCGCCTCCCCCGGCGGATCAACCGGCTCGCGCAACCCTCGTCGATGCGGCCAAGGCCGGAGACGAGTCGGCGATCAAGTCTTTTATCAACCGAGCGAAAACGGCCTCTTCGGTCGATGAGCAAGGTCGGAGCGCCTTGAGCTGGGCCGCGGGTGAAGGACACTACAAGGCGGTCAAACTGCTGACCAAGCATTGGGCCAAGGTCAACAAGCGGGATCATCAGGGCAAGACGGCGATCATGTGGGCTGCAAAAAACGGTCATGCCAGAATCGTCCGCACCCTCTACGACTCGGGCGCCAAGACCTCGTATCGGGATGTGCAGGGCAACAGCGCCCTGATTCTGGCGGCCAAGGGCGGTCATCTGACGGCGGTGAAGGTGCTGTTCGGGTATCGCTTGGATATCAATGCACGGGATCGTCGGGGGCGGTGCGCGCTGTGGTATGCCGCCGCCGGCGGGCACCTGGCGCTGGCCAGGTGGTTGGTCGACACGCGGGCCAAGGTGAACGCTCGGGATCGGGATGGGGTAACCCCGTTGATGGCCAGTGCCCGTGCCGGTCAGTTCAGGCTGCTGGCCTATCTGTTGAAAAAGACGAAGCGGATCGACGCTCAGGATCGGTTTCGGCGCAATGCGCTGAGCCACGCGGTGATGGGTGGACAGCTGAAAATTCTCGAACGACTCGAGGCCCGCGGGCTTTCGGCGCAGGGGATCGACAAGCAGGGCAAGAGTGCGTTGATGTTGGCGATGGAGAACGGTCGTCGTCAGATGGCCGAGCACCTGCTCGATCGGGGCCTGCCCATCGAAACCGTTGCCGCTGACGGTACGACGATGTTGATCGCCGCGGCCAAAGGGGGGGCACACCAGCTGGTCCAGCTGTTACTGCGCAAGAGTGCCGATATCAACGCGGCGGACAAAGCGGGACGCACTGCGTTGAGTTGGGCAGCGAGCGAGGGCCGGCTGGAGGCGACGCGGGTGCTGCTCAAGTATTACGCCGACATGGATAAACGGGACGAGCAGGGGGAGACCGCATTGATGAAGGCGGTCGAACAGGAACACAATCAGATCACTGCCCTGTTGGTGGAGAAGGGGGCCAATGTCAACGTTCGCTTTCCCGACGGTACAACGCCATTGATGCGGGCGGCGAGAGCGGGCCGGGCAGAACTTGCCGGACATCTGTTGGCCGGCGGTGCGGATATCCGAGCGGTGGCCGCTGACGGCACGACGGTGTTGATCGCGGCGGCAGAGGGAGGGCTGAAGGATTTTGTCCAGCTGCTCCTCGGGTGGGGCGTCGATGCGAATGCGATACGAAAGCGGGATGGTCAGACCGCGCTGGGACTGGCGCAGTGCCGGGAACACCGGGAAATAGTCGAGCTGCTGCAACAAGCCGGAGCTCAACCGGTAAGTGGGAAAGCCGGTTGTGCGGCAATTACGGGAGACAGCGACGGTCGCACCCCGTTGATGGTCGCCTCGGCAGCCGGTGAGATCGACCTGGTGGCCAAGTTGTCCAAGAAAAAGAGTCAGCTCAACACCGCTGATCCTCAGGGAAGAACCGCGATGCATTGGTCGGCCAGCGGCGGGCACCCGGATATTGCAGGCCTGTTATTGGAGCGGGGAGCCAATTTCAAGAAAGCGGATCAGCGCGGAGAAACCGCTGTGTTTATCGCGGCCCGATCGGGTCACTTGGATGTGTTGCGGGTTCTCTTGACCCGCTATCCCAAAGTCAACAGCCGCTCTGCCGCGGGCGATACTTCCCTGATGATCGCCGCAGAGCACGGTCATTTGGACGCGGTGAGGTATCTCGTCGATCAGGGGGCTTCAATCGGAATGAAGGACGCCGACGGGGAGTCGGCAATAGCCAAGGCCGCAGCGCGGGGACATCTGGATGTGGTCGCCTATTTATTGGGGCGGGGTCAAAAAGCAAATGATCAGTACACCAACGGGGAGACGTTGCTGTTCAAGGCGGTCAAGAGCGGCGTGACTGATTTGGTCCGCCTGCTCCTGCGGGCCGGGGCCAATGCCAATTCATCCACCCAGGATGGTCAAAGCCCCTTGGCGGTCGCTTCGGCCCAGGGATACACCGACATCGCCAAGACGTTAATCGCCAACGGAGCAAAACCCGCTGCCACCGCGGCGAAAGCTCAATCCACATCCGCTGTCGGAGCGGCAGCGGACACGACGCTTGTCGCCGAGTTGACCCCGTAGAGATCGACGCGAATCGAGCCATTCACCAGTGAACGTCAGGAGGTTGATTCAACCTTCCAGGGCACAGCTTCTTCAATGAGAAAGTTGGGAATCTCATCCTCTGTTTTGTACAGCAGGTGACACGCTGCGCAGCCGAATCCCTCGGGTTCGACGACTTGTTCGAGCGGTCCTTTGCATTTGGGACAAGCTAAAATTTCGACGAGATCTGGACTGAGCGCCATTTTGTTCTCCTCACATTAAATGAATTGTAAATCCATTCATATAAAACTTGGTTTCCACCAGCAAAGTCTGTAAAACGTGCTATAGAGTTTGTGCGAAAATAGCAACAAAAGTTATTGATCTGCATGAAACACATTGCAGATCCTCATTCTAAAAAGGAGAAACTGGTTATGGCTAAAGCAGCTAAAAAGTTCGTCTACACATTCGGAGACGGGAAAGCAGAAGGCAGCGCGCAGATGAAAGAGCTGCTCGGCGGCAAGGGCGCCAACCTCGCTGAGATGGTGAAGTTGGGCATCCCCGTGCCTCCGGGTTTTACGATTACAACCGAAGTATGCGGTATCTACTTCAAATCCAATAACAAGCTACCGGCCGCTCTGGGCAAAGAAGTTAAAGCGGCGATCAAGCAGACCGAGAAGATCACCGGGAAGGTGTTCGGCAATCCCAAGAAACCGTTACTCGTATCGGTGCGCTCCGGTGCGCCGGCTTCGATGCCCGGCATGATGGACACGATTTTGAATCTGGGTATCAACGATGAGGTCGCCGAGGGAATGGTCGATCTGTTTGGCGACGCCCGCTTCGTCTACGACGCTTACCGGCGGTTTGTGATGATGTACGGCGACGTGGTGCTCGGCGTGCACCGCCATGCGTTCGAGTCCTTGGTCGAGGAGACCAAGGAGCGGCTCGGCGTCGAAGAGGATACCGAGATTCCCGCCAAAGAGCTGAAGAAGATTGTCAAGCAATCAAAACAGATCATCAAAAAAGCGGGTCACAAGTTTCCCGAGCAACCGATGGACCAGCTGTGGGGCGCAGTCGAGGCGGTCTTCAGCTCGTGGAACAATCCGCGAGCGATTACCTATCGCCAACTCAACCACATCCCTCCCCAATGGGGCACGGCCGTCAACGTTCAAACGATGGTCTTCGGCAACATGGGCGAGGACAGCGCCACCGGCGTCGCTTTTACCCGTGATCCCGCCGTGGGAACGAAGGTCTTTTTCGGTGAGTGGCTGCGCAATGCACAAGGAGAGGACGTGGTCGCCGGCATCCGGACCCCCCACGGTCTCTCCCTGGAGAGCGGTGGCGATGAGTCGCTCGAGGTTTGTTTCCCGGCAGCGTACAAAAAATTGTTCGGGATTCAGCGCAAGCTGGAGCGCCACTACAAAGATATGCAGGATCTCGAGTTTACCATCGAGAATGGCAAGCTCTGGCTGCTGCAGACCCGCAACGGAAAACGCACCGGTTTTGCCGCGGTCAAAATGGCGGTCGACATGGTCGACGAAAAACTGATCAAGCGCGAAGACGCGCTGCTGCGCCTCGACCCGGAACACCTCAACCACCTGCTGCGGCCGGTGTTCGATGCCCAGGCGCGCCAAGACGCCAAAGAGTTGGCCAGTGGTCTGCCCGCCGGTCCTGGTGCGGCCTCCGGTCGGATCGCCCTAACCGCTGAAAAGGCGATGGAGATGGCCAAAGCCGGCCCGGTACTGTTGGTTCGGCACGAGACCTCCCCTGAGGACATCGCCGGCATGAACGCGGCCGAGGGTATCCTCACCGCCCGCGGCGGCATGACCAGCCACGCCGCATTGGTCGCCCGGCAGATGGGCAAGGTGTGTGTGGCCGGGTGCGGCGATGCGGATATCAACTACTCCGCCGGCACGGTGACGGTGGGCAACAGTGAATACAAAGAAGGGGACTTCCTCTCCCTCGACGGCAGCACCGGCAAGGTGCTCGACGGCCAGATCGACACAGTGCCTTCCGAAGTGGTTCAGGTACTGATCGACAAGACGATGAAACCCAAAGACTCGGCGGTATTTCAAACCTACGATCGCCTGATGAGCTTTGCCGACAAGTTCCGCTCCTTGAAAGTGCGCACCAACGCTGACCAGCCGGATCAAGCGGTCCGCGCGATATCGTTCGGTGCTGAAGGAATAGGATTGTGCCGTACCGAGCACATGTTCTTCGGCGAAGGCAAGATCGGCCCGATGCGTCAGATGATTTTGGCCGAGACCGAGAAAGACCGACGCAAGGCGTTGAAGAAACTGTTGCCCCTGCAGCGGAAAGATTTCGCCGGTCTGTTCAGGGCGATGAAGGGTAAACCGGTGACCATCCGGACCCTCGATCCACCCCTGCACGAGTTCCTGCCCCAGGACGATGAGGAAATCGCCAACCTGGCCCAGGAGATGGGCGTCACCGCCGATGACATTCGCACCAAGATTCGCCTACTGCACGAGTTCAATCCGATGCTCGGCCACCGCGGGTGTCGCTTGGGTATCTCCTATCCGGAGATCACCGAGATGCAGGCTCAAGCCATTTTCGAGGCGGCGATTCAGGTGAGCAAGCGGGGTGGCGAAGTCTATCCCGAAGTGATGATTCCCCTGGTGGGCAACGTCGAAGAGCTGCGCCTACAGGAGCAGATCGTCCGGGATACGGCCGAGCGGGTATTCGAGAAAAAAGGCGCCTCAGTGCCCTACATGGTCGGCACGATGATCGAGATTCCGCGGGCCGCGTTGACGGCCGATCAGATCGCCGATGTGGCGGAGTTCTTCTCCTTCGGCACCAATGACTTGACCCAAACCACTCTGGGCATGTCCCGCGACGATTCTCGCGATTTCCTCGAGAAGTACAAAGATCTGAGCATCTACAGCCGCAACCCGTTCGAGGCGATCGACCAGGACGGCGTCGGACAGCTGCTCAAGATCGGCGTGGATCGGGGACGTCAGACCAAAAAGGATCTCAAAATCGGCATCTGTGGCGAGCACGGTGGTGAGCCCACGTCGATTGAGTTTTGTCAGCAGAGCGGCCTGAACTACGTCTCCTGTTCTCCGTTCCGCGTGCCGATCGCCCGGCTGGCCGCTGCCCAGGCGATGCTCAAGTCCGGGACCAAGAAAAGAGCGGCCAAGGCCAAACCGAAGGCCAAAGCCAAACCCCGCAAGGCGGCACGCCGCCGTTAATCCACCCCGTTGATCGGTTGATGCCAGAGCGGGACGAGCGCTGCCCGAAGTGCGGTTTTTCCGTTACCGGTGAATCGTGTCCCCGGTGCGGCCTCGTCTTCGCCAAATTCGATCCCGCCGTGCTCGAAGAGGACGTTCCTCGGGCCCTCGAACAGCAGTGGGCCGATCTGGAGACCAACTGGTCCGATCGGTCGGCCCACGGGTTGTTCGTGCAGCGGGCGCTGGAAGCGCGGGCGTTGGGTTATGCGGCGAGATGCTATCGGCAACGGGGCGAAGACCAGCTGGCGCAAGAGCAGATCGAGCGGATCGGCAAGCAGATGGAGGCGATGCTGGCCAGCACTTTGACCCCTTCCGGAAGGTCGCGCAAATCCGGTCGGCTCGCGCTGGTGACCCTGTTGGTGGTGGCCATCGCCGCCATCGTGGCATTGTTGTTTTTGGGCTTCAACACCGTGAAGTAGCCGATCCCTTTCCTCACAAATCGCCCAAAGACCCCAAAAAACGGGCGCAATCGTGTTGCGGGGGAGCGATCGTCACGCTAGACTCCAATTGATAAACACAATGTGACATCGGTGTGACAGGGGGAGTGGCAATTTACAAAACGGGAAACGATTTTGCAGATTGATTTCGAAAAAAAAGAGATCCAGCTCAAGCTCGTCTACTACGGTCCGGGACTCAGCGGCAAGACGACGAACCTGGTCCACATCCATCGCCGGACGGCACCGTCGAGCCGTGGTCGGCTGATGACCTTGGAAACCCGCGACGATCGTACCCTGTTTTTCGACCTGCTGCCGATGCAGTTCGAGAGCGAATCCGGACTGCTGATCACGATCAAACTGTTCACCGTTCCCGGCCAGGTGATTCACAATGCTACCCGTCGGTTGGTCCTGCAAGGGGGGGACGCGGTGGCCTTCATCGCCGACTCCCGTATTTCCGAAACCGAAAACAATCTCAAGTCGTTTACCAATCTCAAAGAGAATCTTCAGGACAACGGACTGGATATCAAGACCATTCCCCTGGTCATCCAGTTCAACAAACGGGATCTACCGGGCATACGGTCCGATGCAGAAATCGATGCTCTGGCCGCCAAGGGGCGCGAGCCGGTGTACAAAGCGGTCGCGATCCAGGGGATCGGTGTGATGGAAACCTTTTTGGGATTGATGGAGCTGACCTGGGATCGGCTGGACAGCTGGCACGATTTGACCCAGAAGTTCAGTGTGCAAAAGGATAAATTGTTCGAGAATCTCCATCGTCAGCTGATGGTTGAAAAACCGTAGTGTGGTAATGAACGGAGGACGCGGTTGGAGTCTTTAGAGTCGTCATTTGTCGCATCCCTTCGAGAGCTGATCGACGTGGAGATGTTCGAGGAGGTGTGCAACAGCTA
Organism: Myxococcota bacterium; assembly: GCA_028278265.1. GTDB lineage: Bacteria > Myxococcota_A > Polyangia > JAAYKL01 > JAAYKL01 > JANQET01. The sequence continues at coordinate 7,918 of JANQET010000508.1, read as the reverse complement.
TCACGAGCTGTTTGAGATTCCGATTCGCATCTTCGATGAGTCGGGCGGGTTGTTTGTCGAGACCAGTTCGACCCATGCGGCCTGCGCCTATATCAATACCTTTGAAAATGGCAAAATCAAATGCACGAAAATTCGCACCGACGTCAAGAATGCGATGCCAAAGGAGCCGGGCGCAAGTGAAGATATCGATTGCGTCTGTGCGTTGAGGTATTCAATCGCCCCGATCATTTTTCAAAACGCAGTGATTGGTAAAATCGTGTTGGGACCCTACCTGCCGTCTGAGCTGGAACGCATCCCCAAAGCCGTGCTGTCCATTGACGAGAATTTCGACGGTGCGGTGTTCAAGGACAAAATGGGCAAAGTGCGCCGAATTTCTCGGTCGGCGATGGATCGCATCCTACAGGCGATGTCCTCGATTCTCGATGTCATTTTGTTCAGTCTGCAAAAGACCCATCTGACCAATCAGATGCACATTGCCTCGATTCGAGAGTCGTATCGCGATTTGACCGAAAAGAACAGACAGCTCGAAGAGATGCACGAGAAGATGAAGGAGTTCGAGCGGCTCAAATCCAATTTTCTGGCCACCATCAGCCACGAGCTGCGCACCCCGTTGACCTCGATCATCGGCTATAGCGATATGCTGTCCGAGGGGATCGCCGGCACCCTCGATGAAGAGCAGCAACAATTCATCAACACCATTCGGGACAAGGGCGAAGAGCTGCTCAAGCTGATCAGCTCCATTTTGGATTTTACCAAAATCGACACCGGGCACCTGGATCTCCATTTGGATGAGACCCACCCGGCCAAGCTCGTCAAACATGTCGTCGAACAGTCCGCCGGGTTGGCCGATCGACGGGGCATCAAGGTGGTCACCGAGCTCAAGGGAGAGCTGCCCCCGATTTATATCGACCCGAACAAGATCGAAGTCGCCCTGATGCACTTGATCGAAAACGCAATAAAGTTTTCTTCCCCCGGTGGCGCGGTCAGAGTCAGCGCCCGGGTAGCCTCGGCTGAAGAGAGCGATTCCCCGGATGACGGTGTGGGGTTCGTATTGATGAGCTCTCCCGACATGATCGAGATCACGGTGCAGGACTACGGGGTGGGCATCAGCGAAGGGGAACAGTCGCAGATTTTTGATCCCTTCGTGCAGCTGGACAGCTCTTCCACTCGAGAACACGACGGGGCCGGATTGGGGCTCGCGATCGTCAAACACTACGTGGAGGCGCACGGCGGGCGCGTGCTCGTCACCAGCCGCTTCGACGAGGGCAGCGAATTCTCCATTCGCATCCCGATCATCAGCCAGGATTGACGCCGGATTCAGGATTATTCAGGACGGTTCGGTCGGTTGGGCTTGTCGACGGCTCAACAGAATTTGCAGGGCTTGCCTTTGGGGCAGCAGTATCCCCAAACATTTCCCATCTCGCCGACGCAGACACAGCGACCGCTGCAGCAATCCGAGTTCTTCAAACAGTTGGCATAATCCGGGTCGCAGCAGGACTCGCAATCTTCGCTGCAGGTGTAGCATGTCTCGCTCCCGTTGCACGTCCCGTCTCCGCAGTAGGGCGCTTGGACCGGAGTGGGCAGGCTGCGCCAATCTTGGCAGGTGTCGGCGTCCCGATTGCCCTGATCGCAGTGGTACCGCATGAACGGGTTGATCGTGCCGTTGCGGTGGTCTTTCAGGTAGGCACTGTGGCTGTTGGTGAAGTACTCGTCGCGGGCGTGGTGCACGCCGATCACCCGGTTGCGGGGGATCTTGCCGTCGTCGATGGACTCGATCACCGGACCGCCGGAATCCCCTTCGCAAACGCTGACATCGTTGTCCGCATCATTGTCCCGGGTGGTCACCACGGTATCGTTGCTCGTCGAGGCGGAGACCACATCGGCGACCCCGTCCCGTTGGGTACCGGATCCTTTTTTCTCGGTCGTGTTGCAGCCATATCCCACATGGGTGACTTGGTCACCGGCAGCGACGGAGTCGTCACTCTCCATGATCATCATCGGATCAATATCGGTAATCGGCGACTCCAGCACGATGAGGACCAGGTCATCTCCTGCCCCGTTTTCCGTCCAGTAGTCGGTCCAGAAGGCGGCATCGACCGCACCGCTGTTTTTCGGCTTGAACTGGACATAGTATCCATCGTGATCCGGTAGCTCGTGCACGCAGTGGCCGGCGGCGAGCACCACGTCCGGAGCGATCAGGGTGCCGGTGCACAGACCTCTGGAGTAAATGTTGAACCAACAGGCGATACCGCTGCAAAAGTAGCTGTTCACCTTGCCAATCGCCAGGTATTCGTCGTCAGCTGTTTCGTCACCGTTGATTAGCTGTTCAGGGGGGCCTTCAAGCGCCTGCTCAGTCGGCTCCATTTCACAATTCATCGCCAGCAGGGCGAGGGCAACCATGTAAACGGGAATCCCAGTTCGCATCTCGAGCTCCTTTTCTGCCCCGCAGTCGGGGCGACGCCATGAATTTTGAGTAGCCCAACTAAACACGGCTCAGGGCCGCGAGACAAGTTTTTTGGCGAGGAGCCTCTCATTTTGGATAGTGCTCTTCTTTGGGTAACGAAATACAATTGCCGGAGTCGAATCGAATGAGGTCACGGAACCGACCGGAGGAGCGCTTGGGATGAGTGAATCGACAAACGAGGTCCCCTTGGGATTGAGAAGATGGTTTGTGGTGCATTTTGCTGCTGACATGGTGTTCGGCATTCCCCTGTTGATCGCGCCGGAGTGGTTCCTGTCGGCGTTTGGCTGGCAGACCGTCGATCCGATCACCAGCCGTCTCGTGGGCGCAGCCCTGATGGGCATCGGCATCGAGTCGTTGCTCGGGCGCAACGGCGGTGTTGAAAAGTTTATCGGTATGCTGAATTTGAAGATCATTTGGTCGTTGAGCGCGGTATTCGGTATCGGGTTGGGCATTGGGTTCGGCGGGCCTGACACCGCGTGGATGTTCCTCGCGATTTTCGCCGCCTTTTGCGGGTTGTGGACGACCTACCGCATCAAACTCGCTCGGCGGCGGGCTTGATTGACAGCGCTTTAATCGGCTTTCAGCTCTGCGATGCGCTCCTTGACCGCCTCGGCCTCGGCCTTGAGTTCCTTGAGATACCGCTCCAACCCCTCGATCCGCTCCGCTTTGCTCGTAAAATGGCGGCGAAACGACCCTTGACCACCGCCGCAACGGCAACCCGAACCCCCCGAACATCCGCATCGGTCGCCACCGCCTTCGCCGCAACGACACTGGTTCTGTTGACACCCGCAGTGACAATTACCGTGTCCGCTGTGGCAGCGACAGTGACCGTGATGATGGTGACCATGGTGCCCGTGGTGGTGATGATGACTGTGGTGTTTGTCCTTTTTATAGTGTCCGCAACTCATTTCGACTCCTCCTGCAACTCAATTGATTCGGTTGTTTCTACTATCTTAACGTCGATCGCCGAGAAATCCAGTGAGCAGCGAAGATCTGGACCGTAACGCCTGCCCGCCTCGAGACTCTGTCAAAAAGGAGAGATCCAATGAAAAGAGATAAGCTCAAAAAGAAGCAGGCAGCCGGGGTGGTGACCCGAAGAGAGATGCTCGACTGGCTCGGGAGCACCACCGTGCTCGCCCTGGGGGGCGAGCTGCTGGTCGGCTGCACAGCACAAGAGGACGGTTTTGAATATGCCGACGATCGGCCGGAAGGAGGCCCGGTGGACACCGATTTGAGCTGTGACGATGCATCCAGTTTTTCCTTTTATCCCGGCGACAAGAACCATTCGGTATTCGATAAATGGGGGGAACGGACAGTCGATCCCCAACAGCTCCAGTCGATACTCGCCAAGTGGCAGCTTCGCGTCGACGGGTTGGTCGCCCGTCCGACCGTTTTTTCGTTTGCCGATTTGCTCACCCTACCTCGGCAGGATCAGCTCACCGATTTCCACTGTGTGGAGGGGTGGTCGGTGTGGGACGTGCCCTGGAACGGGATCCATCTCAGTGAATTGTTCAAACTGGTCGAACCCTTGAGCAGCGCCACCCACGTCACTTTTCACACGATCGGAGACAGCTACAATGAGTCCTGGCCGCTTGAGGTGGCCCTGGAACCCAAGTCCCTGCTGGCCTATGGGGTCGGTTGTTCGACCCTGCCGCTGAGTCACGGCTTTCCACTCCGAGGGGTCGTCCCGCGAAAGTGGGGCTACAAGAATGTGAAGTACGTCTATCGCATCGAATTGGACGACGAATTGGTCGAGGGATTTTGGGTGAAGAGCGGCTATCCGTACCAGGGGGATGTGCCGCCGGAGAAGCTGCGGCCCGGGAAGTATTGAGGGCTCATCGCGATCGGATTTGATCCACCGAGCGGGAGCCCTTCAGGTGGGCCTTGTTCACGAGCCATTCGCCGCTCTCCTTGGTCAACCAGAGTTTGAGCAGGTAGAGATCGGCGACGTAGCCCAGCTCTTCGATCCAATTTTGCGGATCGTCGAGCACCTCGGTCAGGGCGGGTAGTTTCTGACCGCTGCGAACGATGATGAACGGCATCGACACCTCGGCAAAGGGCAGGTTCGGATCGACGGTAATCGTCGGTCGGGGGTAGTGTACGGTGAACTGTCCGTAGTTCCTGAAGGCGACGAAGAGAATGCCCCGAATCGTCTGGCGATTGCGGTTGCCGGGCCAGATAATCACTTCTTCGGTGGTCAGGCGCATCAACTCCTTGATGTTGTGGTCCCCGGCGTGTTTGGCCGCCGCTTTGATCATCTCATTGATCTGAGCCTCGTCATCTGGCGGATCACAGCGACTGCAGGCGCCCGCGCCGAGTGCTACGGTGATCACTATTAGGTATCTTACCATTCGGGTCCTTCGCCCCCACATCGCCAACTCATCGCTTGTCGTCTCTTCTGTGAGTATACCACCGCCTCGAAAAATGCCCATCCCAGCGAAATAATCCCCTGGTGATCCCCGTATCCCACAATAGGAGCGCTGATAACCGCTCCTCGGAGGTCACATGTTTTTGCGCAGCTTATTCTCGATTTGGTCTTTCGTCAGTTTGACGATCCTGGCCCTTCCCGCCGGCGCTGCCGAACAGCAGCCCCGACTCACCGGTCAATGGCCGCTCGATCAGCCCAGCATGACTGTCGCGCTAAATGATGTGACCGTCAACGCCGCCCTCAGTGCTGTCCTCGAGCAAACCGGTTGGGGTTTGGTGTTGACCGTCGACAATGGGCGGCTCGATACTCGGATCGACCTCACCGCCTCGAGCGAACCGGCCGGGGCGGTCCTCGAGACGATCCTCCGACATGCCGGGCTTCGCGCAGCATTCGAGAACGGAGTGGTGTACATCACGGATCGGCAGCATCCCGAAAAAACGGTGATGCAGTTGGCCCTGGACAGCGACGAGGACTGGGAAGGCGACGTCCGCACGCTCACCTCAGGCACGGAACTCGACGTGGACGTGCGCGATGAGACGAGCCATCATCGCATTCGCATTCAACCGACCCATGTCAGCGGATTTAAAAATCGGGTTCAAATTGGTCAATCGATCAGTGTCAGCGCTGACGAACAAGTGGGTGATGTGGTCTCCATTGGCGGCTCCATATCGATTGCCGGGCATGTTCACGGGGAGGCGGTGGCCATCGGCGGTGACGTTACCTTGCTGCCCGGGGCGGTTTTGGAGCACGACGCCACCGCGTTGGGTGGACAGGTCAACGTCGCTCCGGGGGCGGCATTGAACGGGGACCGGGTGGGCATGAACCTTCCCCTGCTGGGGTTGATCGACGGAATAAGCGGGTTGTTCGGCGTGCTCGATGCCCTCTCGGTTGTCTTCCGATCGATTCTGTTGTTGTCGTTCACGTTGTTGCTGATTTGGCTCATTCCCGAACGGATTGAACGAACCTGCGCCTACCTGAACCAGAAAACCGGGTATGCCGTATTGGCCGGCTCAGCTCTGTTCGTCGGTTTCTTTCCGCTGCTGATTGTCGTGGCCATCTCTATTGTCGGTCTGCTGGTCATCCCCCTGTTGGTTCTCTTCTGGTTGGCTTTGCTGGTGTTCGGCCTGTGCTCGGTGATGACTTGGATCGGATACGCCGTTCCCCTCTTTCAATCGAACAAGACCCGCTGGCACGCTGCGCTGATCGGTGCTGCAATTGTGTTTCTGGTCAGCTTGATCCCGTACGCCGGTCCGGTGATTTTGACCGGAGTGACCTTTGTCGCCGCCGGCGCCGTTCTGCTCAGCCGCTTCGGTGCCAAGCCCAAAATGAGCCCGGCGGTGCCGAGTCCCTAGGGTGACGAAACCTCCATTACAAAGCAGACGTTAGACGATGGTGTACACCGGCTTGTAGTCCCCGACCAATCTCATGCGGCGCTGGGCGACGAAGTCGCGGATCAGCGCGTCGATGGCCGAGAGAATTTCGGGCTCCCCGTTGATCACCAGCGGCCCTTTTTCCTCGATGGCCTTTATCCCTTCGGGTTTGACGTTGCCCCATACGATAGCGGAGAAGAGCCGTCTGAGATAGGCGGCAAAGACATGGGGCTCCTCATCCCACCGAGCTTTCAGCTCGGTCATTTTTTCGTGAGTCGGCTCGAAGGGTTCTTGAAAAACCGGCGGAATGAAGAGGTTGCGGTTGAAGTAGTACGAGTCCCCCGATGCCTCGCGATAGGCCTTGACCCGGAGCAGCCCCTGGTTCATCCGCTGGGCCACCCGGTTGGGATCGTCGATGATAATTTCGTACCTTTTGGCGGCTTTACGTCCCAAGGTATTGCGCACGAAGCCGTCGAGGGTTTTGAAGTAGGATTTGCTGGCTCGCGGTCCGGTGAGAATGAGGGGAAACGGGATGTCCTCATTGTTCGGATGGGACAGCACGCCGAGGATATAGGTCAGCTCCTCGACGGTTCCGGCGCCGCCGGGAAAAATGATGATCCCGTGCCCCAGCCGCACGAACGCCTCCAAACGCTTTTCGATGTCCGGCATGATCACCAACGGATCGACGATCGCGTTGGGCGCCTCGGAGGCGATGATTCCCGGCTCGGTGATGCCGATGTAACGACCGTCTTTGACGCGCTGTTTGGCGTGGGCAATTGCCGCTCCTTTCATCGGCCCCTTCATCGCCCCGGGACCACACCCGGTGATGATGTCCATGAACCGTATGCCGCACTGATAGCCCACCCGCTTGGTGTATTCGTATTCCCTCTCACCGATGGCATGACCGCCCCAGCAGACGATGATTTTGTGCCGCCCCATCTTTTGGAAGATGCCCGCGTTGCGCAGGATGAGAAACACCGCATCGGTGATGCCGGCGGAGGTGGCGAGATCGAATTTGGCGGTCCGTCGAATCTCGCTCCTCGTAAAGACCAGATCACGAAGCACGGCAAAGACGTTCTGCCGTAAGCCCTCGATGATCTTATGGAGGTAAATAGGCTTGTTTTTGTCGTGCAACTTGTAGGTCACAAACGCCTCGACCGGGGCGTTGTTCAAAACCAGCTCGATGCCAGCGGAGGTCTTGAGCACCTCCAATGAAAAGTCGGCGTATCGCTCGAGCATGGTTTTGACGTCGTCGGTCTCCTCGCCGCTGTTCAGTACTGCCAATGCGCAGCGCTCGAGCAGGCGATGAATCTTGCGGTTGCTCTCGGCGAACAGCGCATCGATCTCGGTGGGAGAGAGCAGTTCGAGACATGTGTTTTCCGGTGTGATGCCAAATCGGTCGACAGTATCGGTCATTGAATTTCTACCCTCCGCGTGGCTTGGGATATCCGCATCGAGAAACTAATACAATTATAGTTGTACAGCGTCCGAACATCTAGAGGGGAAAGCACCTTCAGGTTCACTGATGCTCAGTCGATGCACACACCCAAATGGATCGAGATATGGTCGTCAAAGCTGGATACAGCGGCGATATCCGTGTAGCCATCGGCATCGAAATCGCGGGTGACCACCTCGGTGAGGCTGGCTCCGGCGGTA
>JANQET010000349.1 GCA_028278265.1 Myxococcota bacterium | reverse complement strand
GAGATCCCGATCCAGGTGCTCCTCGATCAACCGCTGGAGCACGGCGATAGCCTCACGGGGTTTGCCCTGCAGGCGCAGCGCGTTGGCCATCTGGATTTTGGCCGCGGTGGCGTGACCCGCATCCCCTTTGAATCGGAGGGAGGTGCGAAACTCCTCCACCGCTTCACTGTATTTCTTCTTGTCCACCAGCTCGAGCCCGCGGGAGTAGTGCAGCATCGACAGGTCGGCGCGAAAGTTCTCGATCGCGTCCTGCAGCAGCTTGGCTTCGAGCGGTGTGAGCAGATCCTTGTCCAACGCATCGTAGGCGTCGATGGCCGCTTCCCGATCTTTGTTGTGGATCAACTCGTAGACGGCGAGGAGGTTCTTGCCGCGGGTTTTGACGTCACTCGATCGCACTTGTTTGGTCAGGGCGAGTTTCTTCTCGGCGGCTTCGGCCCGGTTCTTGATGGTCTCGAGCTGGGTGGTGAGGGCGGCATGCCGTTGATTGTAGGCCAGCTGCACCCCGGTGAACACCAGCACCACAAAAATGATGTAGGCGATGATGGAATTCCAGGAAAGGTGGCGTTCATATCCCGCCTGGCGCCGTGCGATCGAGCGGACCTCGGCGCTCAAGCTGTTGGCCAGATTGTTGGATTTGATCACCAGCCCGCGGGCCTCGATAATCTCTTTTTTTATCTCTTTGAGCTCATTGGAGCCATTCATCACAGCCGACCCTTACCAGAACTTCCAAGTCCCGTCTATCGAAGACACAGCCCGAGGATAAACCATGGGTGAAATTTGCATAGGTTTTTTCACCCCCCGCGGACATTTTCCGCGGTCTGTCTCCGCTGATATTTTCCGTGGTCCAACCCCGGCTCCCTCCTCCCTTGACAGCTGTCACCGACCGGGGCCACAGTCATCACCATGAAACACGACCAGCAACTGCTCAGCAAAATTCCCAAAATCGACGTTTTGCTCAAAGACGCGGAGATCGCCGACCAGCTGCGCATCCTCGGCAGACCGGTCGTGGTGAACATCTGCCGCCAGGCCGTGCAGAAGGCCAAGCAACAGGTCCTCGAAAACCGCGCCAGCCCGGATTTGGCTCAGATCAAACAGGGGGTCGCTGCCGAGTGCAAGCGGGCGCGCTCCAAGGTGCTCGGACCGGTGATCAACGGCACCGGGGTGCTGCTGCACACCAACTTGGGACGGGCTGCATTGGGGGTCGAGCTGTTCGACCAACTCGCCGGGGCTGTCGCTGGGTACAACAATCTGGAAATCGATGTGCTCGAGCGCAAACGGGGGGTCAGAGCCCCCCACGTGTCGACCCTGCTCAGCCAGCTCTGTCAAGCCGAAGACGCCGTGGTGGTCAACAACAACGCGGCCTCTCTTTTTCTCGTGCTCAACGAATTCGCCGCCGGCAAGAAGGTGGTCGTCTCCCGCGGGGAGCTGGTCCAAATCGGCGGGGGCTTTCGCATCCCCGATATTCTGTTGAAATCCGGCGCCCTGTTAAGCGAGGTGGGGACGACCAACATCACCGAGCTCCGCGATTACCGCGACGCCCTCGACGACGATACGGCCTGCCTGCTCAAGGTCCACCGCTCCAATTTTCACATGAGCGGCTTCACCGGATCGGTGGAGGTCGATCAGCTGGCCGGTCTCGACCGCAGAGGGGCCCTGTTGATCAGTGACCTGGGCTCGGGGAATCTGGTCCGTTACATCGCCGGCCGGGCGATTGGGGAGGCCACCCCTGCGGATCATCTCAACGACGGGGCCGACCTGGTCTGTTTCTCCTGCGACAAAATGCTCGGCAGCGCCCAGGCCGGGGTGATCGTCGGTCGCGCCCCTCTCATCCGACGGATCAAGAAGAACCCGATCATGCGAGCCCTTCGGGCGGACAAGCTGACCTACGCTGCCCTGCAAATCGCCCTGACCCACTACGCCAACGGGGAGCCGCACAAGGTTCAGCTGTGGGGGATGGCGGCAGAGGATCAGGACGTTTTGCGACAGCGCGTCGAGCAGTTCATCAGCGACCATCAGCTCAATCCCTCCCGGTTTTCCGTCGTCGATTCCGAGGCCACCTTTGGCGGTGGTTCAGTGCCGGGCGAGAAGATCCCGTCAGTGGCGCTCTGCCTCAATTTCAAGAGATCCGCCGACACCCTGGCCACCAAACTGCAACACCACGAACCCACCGTCATCGGCACCGTCAAAGAGGGCCGCTTTCACATCGATTTTCGAACGATTTTGACCCACCAATTGCCCCACTTGGCCGCTGCGCTGCAGTGGTTGGATGGCGTTGGGAAGAAGTAGGGTCTATCGGACTGGAACCGGACTACCGCGCCTTGAAAAAGCGGGAAGCGGATCCCCCCGGCCCGATGGGGATGGTCACTTTTCTCAAACAGCGGGGGCATTTGCCCTCGTAGGCCGTGTTTTCTTTGTTTTTATAAATCCGGCAGTAGATGCGACAGCACTCGAACATGACGCCTAAAAATGCCCGTCCCCGGCGGCCTTCGGACGGCTCGTTTTGCGTCTGTGCCATACTGATAATTATACGCGGTTTCCGGTGGTGGGAATTCAAAAATGTGGCTTTTAATCCCGATGCCCGAAACGACCGTCCAAGTTTACAAATGTTGCAAATAACCGTGGACGTTTAATTACTGTTCAATTCACCCCGAGTTACATGTAGGTAAACATCTTACCTTTGTCGTTTGATTTCAACCCTTTATCGCCTATCGCCGCGCTATTCGTTTACTTATTTGGTTAAGAATTTCAAATAGTTGTGTTAAATAGACTATAATTTGAATGTGCAAAGGAAACATCACACATATCTTATATGTTGCTTTTTCGTGGCAGAAAACGAGCGGATTGTACGTCTAAGTCCTTGTGTTGAGAGAAAAGTGGCCAGAGTTGATCTTCCCCTTCCAGACCCCAGCGGGACGCCATGATTAAAAAGCTGGGCCGGATTGTGTTTGTCGTATTGGTCGCCGTGGGCGTTGCCGTCGGTGCCACCGTGGCCTGGGCGATGACAGACGCGGGCTCCTCGGCCGTGCTCGACAACATGGCTCGGCAAATCAAAGAACGCACCGGCCTGGTGGTATCATTCGGTGCACCGGAAGTCGATTTCTTCCCGCCGCGCATCCGACTGACCGACCTAAAAGCCAAGGACATGAAAGGCCGCATCGATTGTGCTGTCGGCGAAGTCGAGCTGTCACCGGATGTGATCGATCTGCTGCAACGGGAGTTGAGCATCGAGGTGATCTATCTGGGCGCGCCGAATTGTCGCGTGACCCTCGATCGGGCCGACCTGGACACCCTGTTCGACCCGGCCCAGCCCGCCAAAAAAGCCGGGGCGCCGGCCTGGGATCTGTCGGCCGTCCCCACATTCGATGTGGTCGCCGTCAGCCAGGGGGAGCTGACACTGATCGTCGATGATCCCGAACAATCCGGCCAGCTCCAACTGGAGGTCCAGGGGCTCGGCCTGGATGTCACCGGGGATGCGAGCGGAATCGAAATTCGCGGGATGATCGCCGGGGCGACTGGAAAATGGCGCCAGGGGAACAGACGGGTGGACGAATCCCTGCAGTCCTTGCGCTTTCGGGTCGGAGTGCACTCGGACTCCCTCGCCATTCGGTATGCCGAGGCCCGAGTGGCCGGCGGGGAGTTTCGCCTGCGCGAAGCGACCATCGCCGAACCGGAGGGGCTGACCGATATCCAGGTGGCCGACTTGATGGTCAACCTTCCGCTGGATGTGTTCAACCGGCTGCCCCTCGATCTGCCGACGATGGTCGGCACCGCCGGATACGAGGGTTCCCTGGGCGTGAACACCGGCAGCGACGGCGAGTTGGGGCTCTTTGCCGAAGGTGAGGTAAAGCTCAACCAGACATCGGTCGACGAATTCGTGATCGGTGATTTGATCGGCAGATTCGCCCTCACGCCGGATCGCGTCACCTTCGACAAGACGACCCTCAGCACGGCTCAGGGGCAACTCAAGCTCAAGGGCAAAATCGATCTCGACAAACAGCTGACCACCCAAATCACCGCCAACCTCGATCGAATCGAGCTGGCCCACCTGCTCGAACAGGTGGTGCTCGACGGTGCACAGGTGACCCAGGACATGAGCGGCCAGCTCGCCTTTCGCGGGCGGCTCAATCCCCTGCGCCTAGAGGGTACCGCGCGCCTGGACGTGGATGATCACACCGTGCTGACCGACGGTTTTCGCGTCAAGAACAAGGACACCGTCCTATTCATCCCCCGAGCCAAAGTCGACGGCCACCTGGTGATCACCGATCACCACCTGGGGGGCCACGATCTGACGGTACAACTGGACAACACGACCCTCGGGGTCAACATGCGGTTCGATTTCCCAAATGAATCCTGGTGGTTGGAAGCCCGTTCGCGGGATTTTCATCTCGACGATCTCAAGCAAATCGCCGGGTTCGATGTGCGCGGGCGCGGGCCGCTGACCTGCCGCATCTCCGGTCCGCTCAACGATCCCAAAATTGTGGGGACCGCGGTGATGGAGAATTTCGTCTTTTCGGAGTTCAGCCTGGGCCGCGCGGCCACCGAGGTGCGTTTCTACGATCTGGCCCTCTCCTTCAACGGGCTCGAGGTCAACAACCGGGGCAGCCGCTACTCCCTCTCCGAGCTGTTGTTGGACTTCAGCGCACCGAGCGGTCTGGACATCTCCACCAAAATCGAAGCGGAGAAAGTGGCCCTCACCGAGTTGGCGCGCATCTTCCGCATCGACACCAAACCGTTCGGCTCCCCGACGGGCAACGTGATCGGCCGAGTGGCGATTGACTACTCGATCGAACCGGAGCGGCTTCGGGTCGAAGCCGACCTGGTCCACGACGACCTGGTGCTGTTCGACGAACGGTTCGGCCCCGATGTGATTCGCGTCGTTTGGGACGATGACGCACTGACGATCAACGAATTGGGACTGACCAAGGGGAAAGGTACGATTTCGATCACCGGTTCGATGGACAAAGATCAATCGCTGAACATGATCGGGGTGGCCAGCGGTGTGAACTTGAACGCCTTCGACAATCCACTGATGAAAAAGCTCGATCTGCGGGCCAAAGGCCAGGTCTTTGCCGTGGTCGAGGGCAGTCTCGATCATCCGCAGGGCTGGGCCGACGTTCGGCTGGGACGGATCAGACACCACGGGATCACCTACGGACCATCGACGCTCAAATTGACCCTGGACAACCGCGCGGTTCACGGCCGGGGAAAACTCGCCGGAAAGCTCATCGATCTCGAACACCTGACGGTTGATATCGCACGGGATCGGCTCGAGTTGGAGGGGTTCTTCAAAGACATCGATCTGGCCCGCGTGTTTGATTACAAACTGCAAGATCATCAAACCTCCCTGCTGGTTACCGGTGAGGCTGCATTGGCGGGCCGTCTGACCAGTGCCCGCGGGTTGTCCGGGCACGCCGTGGCCAGCGAGGTGAAGGTCCGCGCCGGGGATTTTTCCTTTGCCAATCGGGCACCGGTCAGGGTCAATGCTGACCGGGACCGTTTTCGCATCACACCGGTGCAGTTCTCCGGCAAGGATGTGGTGTTCAATTTCGGTGGAAGCTTGGGCTTCGACAAATTGGATCTGCGCATCGAAGGACTGGCCGACCTCAAACTGGCCGGCGATCTGGCACCGCAGATCCGCAAGAGCGCGGGCAAACTGGACTTCAGGGCGCGCGCCCGGGGCAGTTGGGACAACCCATCGTTCCTCGGCCGGGCCGAAGTGACCGAGGGACGGGTCCGCCTGCACGGGTTCGCCCACCCGATCGAGAACATCCAGGGCAAGGTGGTGATGGATCCCAAGGCGATCGAATTCGTCGATTTCACCGCACGCACCGCCTCGGGCAATCTGGGGTTGAAAGGGGAAATGAGCTTTGCCAAGGGGGCTTTTACCGACTACGAGTTCACCCTCCACGCCCGGGATCTCGAGCTGGCGCCCCTCGACAATCTCTCGTTCAAGGCGTCGACCGGCAACAGCGGCTTGGTGCTCCGCTCCCCTCCCCCCGGGGAACTGCCCAAAATCATCGGCGATGTGGAGATTCGCAACTCCCGCTACACCCAGGATTTCCGCGTGCTGCAGATGTCCGATCTGACCGTCGATCGACTGCTGGGCACGCAGACGACGACCAGCAAGCCCAGGCTGTTTGACAAAGAGAAGGATGACTTCGCCTTCGACATTCGTCTCCACGGCAATCGCAACCTCAAGGCGCGTAACAACATCATCGACGTGGACGTGGTGATCGACGACCGGGACAAACCGCTCCGGTTGGTCGGCACCAACCAATCCATCGGGTTCTTGGGCCAGATTCTGGGCAAGGGGGGACAGGTTCGATTCGCCGGCAAACGATTTGACGTCGATTACGCGACCGTGGAGTTCACCGATCCCCTCAAGCCGGACAACCCGCGATTTCGCGTGACCGCCAACAGCCAGGTACGAGATTACAAAATCATTCTGACCGCCGAGGGGACAGTGGAAGAATACAAACTGAAGTTCGCCTCTCAGCCCTATCTGTCCGACGAGGACATCGTCTTCCTGGTACTCACCGGTTTGACCAAGACCGAACACGGTCAGTTCAACACCGGCGGGATGAGCCTCGGCACGCCGATCCTGGGCCAGCTCGGGCCGAGCGGCGAAGCGATTCCGCTGGAACTCCAGGTCTACAACGAATACTCTGAAAAAGCGGGGACTGACACGACGCGGGTCGCCTTGGGCCAGTGGGTGACGCGGGACGTGTGGGTTTCGGTCTCCTCGAGCATCGGTCAAGAGCGGGATGTGGAAGCGAATCTCGACTACAAAATCAACGACTCGGTTTCGGTTTCGGCCGGATATGAAAACGACAATGAAAGTCAGCTGGGCAACGTCGGGGTCGATCTCAAGTTCAGATTGGAGTTTTAGTTGAGCTCGCAGGGTACCCGTTCATCCTTGGCCTGCCTGCTGCTGGCCATCTGTCTATCGGCTTCGGTGACCGGTTTCGCCTCACCTGCCCCGGAGGAAGACCGCCTGGGTACCGACGCCATCGATCGGCTGGCCCAAAGTGTGGAATTGCCCGGGGAACGCGGAGTGCCGACGGTGCGCCCACCGGATGCCGAATTGGGACAGCTCATCGGCAAGACCGTCACCCGGGTCACCGCCATCGCCCCACCGGCCGGATTCAGCCCGGTGGAGGACGCCGATATTCCACTGGGGATCGTCCTCACCGCGGCGGTGGTGCGCCGGGCGGTCCTGACGCTGTGGGAGTCGGGGAACTATCGCGACGTGCAGGTGTTCGGTCGCGCGGGCCCTGGGGGCGGTGCGGAGCTGCTCATCGAAGTACAGCCGATGTTACGGCTGCGCCGATTGAAGATCTCCGGCAACGTCGCCCTGGACGATGACGAGATCGCACGGGCGGTGGATTACGCGCCGGATCGCACCATCTTTCCCGATCCCGAAGTGTTGCGCCAGTTGCGACAACAACTGCTCCAAGTTTACGGAGAACAGGGGTATCGGGAGAGCTCCGCCACCCTGCGCATCGAGACCACCACCGAGCCCGGCGGCGTGGCCCTTGTGATTGATGTGGAAGAGGGCTCCCCCGAACGCTACGAACGGGTTCGCCTACCCGGTCTGCCCCAGACCCTCTTCGAGCGCCGCGTCGTCAGTCAAATCGGCTTGAAGGCGGGGACGGTCCGCAATGCCGAGCGGGTCGCCCAAGCCACCCAGGAGCTGGTCGA
>JANQET010000499.1 GCA_028278265.1 Myxococcota bacterium | reverse complement strand
GCGCGGAAAAAGTCAAGGTCGCGGTGCACCGCCGAGTGGGATTGGCGCGCCTGCGGTTGGGCAACACCCAAGCCGCCCTCGACCACCTACAGACGGCCGATCGGATCTCCGACGGGGATCCCGAGGTGCTGCACTTCCTGGCGGCGACCTACGCCCGGGCCGGACAGCACACCAAGCAATCCGAAATACTGGCACGACTGGCCTACAAAACCACCGACGTCGACCAGCGGGCCGAAATCCTCGTCACATTGGGACAGCTCCACCTGGTCTATTTCGATGACCCCAATCGCGCCCGCCATTGGTTCAACCGCGCCGCGGACGAGGCCCCCGACAAACCGGACGTGCTGATCGGTGCGGCGGATTGCGCCTGGGCGATGAACGATTTCACCACAGTGGCCCGCAACCTGGAACGGCTGAAAACGGTCGCACCGGAGCGCCAGCTCAGCGCGGTGCACGTCTATCGGCTCAGCGCTGCGCTGGCCAAGACCCACATGTGGCCCGACAGCGACATCCTGGAGCTGATCGAACCGTCCCTGCCCAGCCTCGCGGACAGCATTCTCGACGAGGCGATCGAACTGGTCCATGAATTGAAGGAGCGACGCAAACCCTGATCATGACTCGTCAAACAACCACCCCGTGTCTTCGCCTGCTCACCACAGTCCCGTCGGCCGAGGCACTCAGCTGGCAGCTCGACGACCTGGGCGCCCTGGCCATCGAACAACAGGACGCCACGACAATGCACAAGGCCGCGGCGAATCGGGCGGTGTTGATCGCCGGGTTTGCCGATGGTGTCGGCCGGGATCAGGCCCTCGCCGCCCTGAGGGCCAGCATCGACCCATCCGACTACGTGGAGGCGGTCGACATCACCGATGACGGTTGGGGGGATGCCTGGCGGGCGTTCTTCAAACCCGTGGTGCTGTCGATGATCGAGGTCACGACACCGTGGATGCAACCCACGCGCCCCGAGCTGCAATCGGTGATCATCGATCCCGGCCAAGCGTTCGGCACCGGGGGACACGCCACCACCCGATTGATTCTCCGACTGCTCGAGCAACGGGTGTCCCGGGGCACCTGTCCCGAGCGACTGCTCGACGTGGGTACCGGATCGGGGATTCTGGCCATCTGTGCGGTCAAGCTCGGCGCAACACGGGTCACCGCGGTGGACATCGACGAAGAATGCATCGCTCAGACGCAAAAAAACGCTCAACGCAACGGTGTTGCCGCCCACATTGACGCCGCTGTGGGGAGCGCCGAGAACCTCGACGATACCTGGGATCTGGTCCTGGCCAACATCGATCTGGCCGCCTTTCGCAGTTGCGCCGAGGCGATCGCCCGGACGGTCTCCCCCACCGGAGAAGCTCTCCTCAGCGGGCTGCTGGTGGACCAGGTGGAGGAGTGCCTCGCCTGTTGGCCGGGCTTCACTGCGACCCAGACTATCACCGATGACGGCTGGGCCGCCGTGGTGGTCAGGCGGGGCCGATGACCGCCCTGCTGGTGGAAACCGCCGCACAGCCCGGCGAAACCATCGAAGTGAGCGGCGACGAGCACCACTATCTCACCCGGGTCCGTCGCCACACCGTTGGCGAACAAATCGAATTGAAAGACCGTCAGGGCCGCCGCTTTTCGGCGGTCATCGAAGCAATTGATCGGACTGTCGCCACCCTGCGGACGGTCGAACGGCTACCCGATGCGCCGAACGCCTGGCCCGTCACCCTGATCATCGCCGTGCCCAAGCGCAACGGCCTGGACCCCATCGTGCGACAAGCCACCGAGATTGGCTTGGCCCGGATCGTCCCGATCCTCTCCCATCGCACGGTGTCCAATCCGGGCGCCTCGAGGCACGACCGGTGGTGTCGCATCACGCGGGAGTCGATTCGGCAGTGCGGGCGGGAAAAGCCCCTCCAAGTGGACGAGGTTCAATCCCTGACCGACGCGCTGTCTGCCCATCGGGATTCGGAGGTGAAGCTGCTGCTGCATCCCGAACACCGCTCCTTCAGCCTGGACGCCGCCCTGGCAGAACGAACCCGGGTCAGCGAGATATCGCTGGTGGTGGGACCCGAAGGGGGCTTCACGCCGACAGAGGTGGATCAAGCGACCGAGCTCGGCTACCGGCCGGTGGGCCTGGGCCGGGCCATCATGCGAGTGGAGACTGCGGCGATCGTTGCAGGCACTATTTGTGTGGCCAAGCTGGGTGGATTCGATTAGGATGAATTCGGTATGAAAATACAAAAAATGTCGTTTAACTATAGAATTAGACCATAATATCTATAATAATTTAGTAGACGAAGACAAGCAGCTGGGTTGGGTCAAGAGAAGGTTATGTCTTTACTAAGCTCATTACTCGTTCAAAAGCAGATTCTCGGCGTGACTGAAATCGAGGCGGCGCTCCAACGTCAGGTGCTCAACGGGGGCGATCTGGCGACCAACCTGCTCGAAATGAACCTCGTAGACGAATCAACGCTGCTCGACATCAGCGCGCAAGGGGAAAAGATATCCGCCCTGCCCCTGGAGGTCCTCGACTCGCCCGATCCCAAGGCCCTGTCCATGTTGCCTTGGCGGGTGGTCAACGAGCACCGACTAATGCCGGTCCGGATCAAGAATTACCTGCTGACCGTGGCGGTCTCGAAGCGCCCCTCGGACGAAACACTGGAGCGCATCGCCTTTTTGTTCGGCATCGATTTGAATCCCCAATTGGTCCTCGACTACCGACTGGCGATGGCGCTCAATCGCGTCTACGGCATCCCCTTCCCCCAACGCCTCAATAGATTGCAATCGACGTTGGCACCGAAATTCGTGGTGGATCAGCCACCGATGATCACCCCCAAAGACAAGCCCAGCGGCATTTTCGCCGGTGAGGATCCGCGCACGGACGAAGGGACCAAAGAGATCCCGGTGACCCAGTCCAAAATCGTCAACGTGCAACCCCCCGGCGGGGTACCGCAAATCACCATCGAAGGGGAATCCCATCGACGACGGTCGGACGACGCCACCCAAAAATTCCACCCCCAAAAGGGCTACTTCGAATTTAACCAACCCGCCGCAGATACCAGTTGGCCCGTTGCCGACGAAGAGAGCAACGAGTTACCGTCGATTGAGCCGCCAGCGCCGGAAGAACCAATAGAGGCCGCCCCTGAGACGCCCCCCGGGACCGAGCAAGCAGAGCCAATGCCCGACGGTGCCCCTGAGAAGCAGCCCGGATGGTCTGAGGCCAAACAAACGGGGGGAACCCGTATCGTCACGCCGCTGACCTCCGAAGAGGTGCAGGCGAAACTCAAGAGTGCCGACGATCGGGACTCCATCCTGGCCCTGCTCACCGACTATACCCGGCAGCTTTTTGAGTTCGTTGCCTTCTTTCGCGTGCACGGTACGACCGCGCTGGGGCGAAATTCGGTCATGGGCTCGCAGCCCGAAAGCCGCATCGATCACTTGTCGGTCCCCCTGGATCAGGGGGGCATGTTCGAGACGGTCTTTACCACCCGCTCGTTTTATCTGGGCCCGGTCGGGGCCACCGACACGGACGAGCTGCTGTTGGGCATGTTCGATCGGGCCAAGCCGCGCAACTGCGTCGTGCTGCCGGTGAACGTTCGCCATCGTATCATTCTACTGATTTACGGTGAATCGGGTGCGCTGGGGGTAGGCGCCGAACAGGCCACCGAGTTGTTTCGGGTCGCCCAGTTGGCCGGCGAGGCGTTCGAGCGATTGCTCATCGAAATTAAAGCCCGCCGCTCCAACTCCCCTGCCCCGGCCAATCTGAAATCGACCGTTCCGCCGCGCTCAGCACAGACCCCGGCTCCCGAGTCAGCCCCCGAGCCGACACCCGAGCCGGTGACCAAACCGGCGCCCGAACCGGCCCCTGAGCCTGCGCGACAGAATCGGCGGGAAGAGACCGAGCCGTTGATCAACATCACTTCTCAGCGGACCGAGCGCAAACAGCAGTGGGCCGGGGTCTACCACCTCCAGGCCGACGAAGAGGCCGCCAAGGCTCGACG
>JANQET010000331.1 GCA_028278265.1 Myxococcota bacterium | reverse complement strand
GCGAGAAGCCTCAATACTTATGGTATTTAGGCGCCGAGCGATGCAGGCAGAATTGATGGATCTGCTCGCAAAAACGGTAGTTATTTTTGCGTGAGCCCTTAGTTTTCGATGACTTCGTAGATCTCCGGATCCTCGTCCGGCTCCATCTCCTCGTTCAAATCGGCTTCATCCCACTCCGTGCTGTCGTCACTCTCGGCGGTCGGCGCGCTGGGTGTGGTGGTGACCTCGAAGGGGAGGTCGATCGGCACGTCGACTGTCGGCGATCGATCGAGCGCAGGCTCGGCCGTCGGCAGCTCCAGCACGGGCAGATGCGTACCGGTGTCCCGCTGCTCCCGCTCGTCCCGGCGAACGACATATGTCTGACCGACCTGTGTTTCGGTGTCCTCCTGCAGCACCTTGATCAGGCAATCTCTCTCTTCGGTCTGCAGGCCGGAGGTCCGCGCCGCCATCACCTGCTCGGTCCCGCCCTTGATGTCCCGATAGCGCTCGCGTTTGGTGATCGTGAAGCTAATTCGCTTGGCCGACTTGGCACAATTTAAAATTTGCGCCTTGAGCGTGGTGGTCATCTTGCGCGATTGCTCGATTTGGAGCTGCTCGACAAACTGCCGAAAGGCCAGTCTCCCCGCTGGAAACTCTTCCGGAGTGCCCGCGTAACAGGCGATCAGCAAGACGGGAAACGCCCGTTTACCCTTTCGCGGAACCCAGATGAATTTGGACCGCACCATGACGATATCGACGAGCTGTCGCGAATCGTCCTCAGAGGGATCGAGCCCGCTCGAATCGATCTTTTCGACGAGGGCGGCGTAGGCCTTGTGACCGTAAACGGTCGCCTCTCCCTCAGCGATCAGCTTGGTGACGAAGCGCTTCTCGATACCAACCGGCTTTCCGCCGCTGACCCTGGTGACCTCGTGGCCATCCTTGGTCATCGCTTGGATGAACCGGCGCATCAATGCGCGTAGGGTGATCCGGGTGAACTGGTGGGGATAGGGTAGAGAGCGCACCCAAATACGACCACCGTCCTGTTCGTTCCTGAACCGCAAATCGTACAAGGGGAAGGCATCGGTCTGCTCCTCCACCCCGTCCCCGGTCAGGTCCAGGTGCAACGGTCCGACGAATTCCGCCCCGGTTTTCGCCCGTATCGGCTGGCCGTCGCCGGAGAGCTCATAGTTTTCCAACTGCCACTGCTCACCCAACAGGACATTAGGCGCTGCATTGTGCACGGTATAGGGAAACAGATCGCTGTGATACCCTTTCTGATCAAACGCTTTGGATCGGGTAGTCGCGCACGCCATACCGAGCAATGCCACGACGACTAAAAATGTGAATTTTAGTTTCACCGTCATTTTATTATACCATGGCAGAATTCCTGCTTCAATCGGCTCGCCCCCCCTGCCAACAGCAGATCCCGAATCCACGAGTTTTTGATTTCTAATCGTCCATTGTATTTTATTTTCTACCAATAGCACAGGCACAATGTGCTAGAAAGAAAAATCCTCGAAGCAAACACCTGTGGTGCAAACAACCGCGCCAGTTGGAAAACAAGGTGCTCCATGACAAAACATCAAGGCCTGCAAACCCGTTTGGTTCACGCTGGTGAATTATCACCAAAGCTCGGCGGCGCCGCCGTCTTGCCCATCTTTCAATCTTCGGTCTTCGAACACACTCCCGGTGGCTCGTATTCGGACATCGCCTACCCCCGATTGAACACCCTACCCAACCAAACAGTGCTGGGGCGAAAACTGGCCGCATTGGAGCAAGGGGAGCGCGGTTTGGTGCTTTCCTCTGGAATGGCGGCGATAAGCACGACGTTGCTCACCGTGCTCAAAAGTGGTGATCACCTGCTGATCCAAGACAGTTTATACGGCGGCACCTACGGTCTGGTCACCCGGGAATTCCCGGCGCTGGGAATCGATGTCGATTTTATCGACGGTACCGATCCGAGCACGTGGGCGGCCAAGCGGCGCCCCTCCACCCGAGCGATCTACGTCGAGGCGATCACCAACCCGCTCCTTCGCGTGGCCGATCACCGTACGGTGGTCGAGTTTGCCAAAGCCCATGACCTACTCTCGATCATCGACAACACCTTTGCCACTCCGGTCAATTTCCAACCACTCACTATCGGTTATGATATCTCAATTCACAGTTGCACCAAGTATCTCAACGGCCACTCGGATCTGGTGGCCGGTGCGATCGTCGGCTCCGGGGCGTCGATCGAGAACATCACCCACCGGCTCAATCACTTGGGCGGCTGCCTCGATCCCCACGCCTGCTTCCTGCTCCATCGGGGAATCAAAACCCTGGCGCTCCGCTTGAACTGGCAAAACCAAAGCGCCCTGCGCATCGCCCAATTTCTCACCTCCCACGGCAGCGTCAAAACGGTCAACTACCCCGGTCTGGACGACCACCCCCAATACCAATTGGCCCAATCCCTGTTCTCGGGTTACGGCGGCATGTTGTCGTTCGAGTTGAGGGACGGCCCGGACGCCGCACAGACCCTGTTCAATCGGCTCGAGCTCTCGCTCCAGGCACCGAGCCTGGGCGGTCCGGAGACGCTGGTCACCCGGC
>JANQET010000245.1 GCA_028278265.1 Myxococcota bacterium | reverse complement strand
CGAACCGCCGACACGGGGATTTTCAGTCCCCTGCTCTACCGACTGAGCTACCTGGCCAGAAAGGTGAGCCGTGGTCGAGACGAGTCCCAGTATCTTCACCTGGGCTCTCTTGTCAATTTCCTTATTTAATTTTATTTGTACTTTTTGTCGCTTTGTCGCCGTTTTAGGCACATAATCGTCGAACAAAGGTCCAAATGCGATGTTGAAGGAACTTTATTGATATCGCTTATAAGTTGTCGCTTATGTACGCCGATGGTAGTTTTAAGGATGAATGAAGACACATTCGACACACATCTGCCCCAAGTGCGGTAATGAATACGGGGGGGCCGAGGTCTTCTGTCCCATCGATGCGACGCGCCTCGTTACCGCTTCACAAATTCCGAGCGCGATAGAGACGTTGGAGCAGACCGATCCGCTCATCGGTCAGGTGCTGCAGAACCGGTACCGGGTCATCGACAAATTGGGTGAAGGCGGGATGGGCGTCGTCTACGTGGCAGAACACGTGGAGATCGAAAAAAAGGTAGCCTTAAAAGTGTTGCGCGAGGACTTCTCCAAGCGGCCCGAAGTGGTTGAGCGGTTCAGGCAGGAAGCGCGGTCGGCCAGTAAAATAGGTGACCCCCACATCGTCGACGTGACCGACTTCGGACAGTTGGAGGACGGGGGGGTCTTCTTTGCGATGGAGTGCCTCGAAGGGGAAGTGCTGTCCGATGTGATGAACAACGAGCCCTTGCCCTTGGGTCGCGCGGCCCCGATCATTCGACAGATCGCCCGGGCATTGCGAGCCGCGCACAAGAAGGGTATCGTTCATCGCGATCTGAAACCGGAAAATGTCTTTTTGGTCGATCGGGAAGACGCCAAAGATTTCGTCAAGATACTGGACTTCGGAATTGCCAAGATCTCCGATCGGGATGCCAGCGGGGAGCGGCTGACCAAGACCGGGATGATCTTCGGCACGCCCGAGTACATGTCGCCGGAGCAGGCTTCGGGAAGACCGTTGGATCATCGGGTCGATGTCTACGCCCTGGGTTGCATCATGTTCGAGATGTTCACCGGACGAGTTCCCTATGACGGGGATACCTTTATGGCGGTGTTGACCCAACACATGTTCGAACCCGTGCCCAATATCTCCCAAATCAATCCGGACACCGACGTCCCGGAATCGGTGCGCGCTGTGGTGTACAAGGCGATGGCCAAGGAGCTCGAGGAGCGCTACGCGGACATGCAGGCGCTAGAGGACGACCTGAACCTCGCCATTAAAGACTCGAGTTATGTGATCGAGATTCCATCGGCCGATCGGATCTCCGATTTCTCGCGCGCTGCTGCACGGGCCTCCCTGGGAACCGGCAGAAAAGCGATTGCTGAGACCCTCGAAGGATCGGTCGATTGGGACGATAGTGGAAAACCGAGCCAGATGAAAAAGGTGCTCGGGGTCCCGCTGCTTCCTGCCGTGGCAGCGCTGATCGTGATCGGTGGAGGGGTATTGGCCTACGCCCTGGGTGTCTTTAACGAG
Source organism: Myxococcota bacterium (assembly GCA_028278265.1). Lineage (GTDB taxonomy): Bacteria > Myxococcota_A > Polyangia > JAAYKL01 > JAAYKL01 > JANQET01. Next base: position 19,217 of record JANQET010000245.1, on the reverse strand, counting down.
CAAAAACCGATTGAGTCGATCGACGCCGCTACCCAATTGGGTGGAATGGCCGGAGTCGTCCAAACCACCCCCGCAGCAGTAGACGCCGGTGAAGCGGAGATGGAGTTTACCATCGAACAACTGCCCGAGGAAACGGACCCGCCTGCTGAACCGCCGCGGGATACAGCCGCAGCAAGTGGGGGAGCACCCGACGGAATCGACGATGCCGCACCGAAAATGGTGGCGGTGAGAGTGCAGACCGATCCCAAGGGCGCCGTGGTAATGATCGAAGACAAAGGGCAGGTCTGTTCGAGAACCCCCTGCCAGGTCGACTTGCCTGCCGGTATATCGGTCGAGATCTCAGCCAAGTCCGGAAAAAAGGCGGGCAAGATGACCTTTACCCCGTCGGAACAGAACAAGGAGCTAGTGTTGTCCCTCAAACGGTCGAGGGATAGCGGCTCACGCAAACGGACGAGAACGCGGAAACCCAAACCGCGCAACGGACAGCAGCCACCAACAAAAACAAAACCCACCACTGGCCTGAAGATCCCCGACGTGTTCATGGAAGATTGAAGGCTGGAACTTTAGTCCGGATAGCAATGAGTCGCGCGGATCCGATCGCGCAGGCGATGGAGCTCAGCGCTTTGTGGAGTTAGGATCAGTGCCTGGTCTACATACCAACCGGCTTCCACGATACGACCGATTTTCAACAGCACCCGCGCAAGTGCAACGAGTGAATCCTGCTCGAGCCCCTTGGTTTGCAGTACAGCGACATAGGCGGCCTCGACGGCGCGATCGATCAGGCTCGAAACTCGCTCAGCGTCTGTATTGGTGACGTAGTGAGCAAAAGCGGTGAGCAGGTCCGGATCCTCTGGGTAGACTTCGACACTTTGCTGCGCCAGTTGTATCAACTCTGCGGTTCGCTCGAGTCCATGCAAATACTCCAGACGGAGCAATATCTTGGGGACCTTGGCATCGTCGGGCAGCCGGTCATTGACCCGGTCGAACAAACCGGCTGCCTCGGCCCCTCGTCCACTTTGAAGTAACGACTTGAGGGTCAGTCGGTCCAACAGAGCAATTGTACCTGGTTCCGATGTTTCATCACGTATCCCTGACATCAGCTCCAGCGCCCGCTCAAACCGTTTGGCGTGAACCAATAACTCGGCGTATTTCACCCGAATTGACAACGGCCGACGATCGCTGGGAATCTTTTCATCGAGTGTCCGGATTGCTCCGTCGATATCACCCCGATCATAAAGCACCATCGAGTTGAACAGGGCGGTCTCTTGCAGATCCTCGCCCACCCCCCGCGGCCGCACGAGAAACAGGGTCTCCCCTTCGTCGTCCGCTTCGATGAGATTAAACGCCACACCGTTGAACGTTCGCCACATGAAATCGGCCAAACGATTTCTCACATCGGCAAACCGCGACGCGCCGCGGCCCAGTGCCACGTGCAGGGCTCCGGGATGGAACGAGGCAGTCGAGGGATCGATGGACTGCCAGGCGGAACCGTCCCAGTAACTATTCCACATATGATAACCCCACAAACCGCCGCGGGTGAGGATCATGCCGGTCACCAGCCGTGCGGGAATGCCGTGGGCGCGCATCAACGAGGCGAACAGCACAGCGTGCTCGGTACAATCACCGGCCCCCCGTTCGAGGGTCGTCGCCGCATCGGCCATCGAAAAGGTGTGCTGTTTGTTGGGCAGTACCGCGCTGACATAGTCCATCATCAGGCCGGCGACTCTGACGGGATCGGACCAAAACCGAGCCGGTTTCTGGATCAGTGACGCCCGGGCGATCACACCGGTTGCGTTGTCCTGCCGCGATTTTGACAATTGACCGCGCTTGCCCGCTGAGCGCAGGTATCGATACGCTGCGACAATCTCGGGTCGATCCGGTTGGATGTACTGGGAAGAGCCCAGATCCACTTTGGTCGGCGGCGTGTCCCCGTCCGGTGCCCCGGCCCGAACTTCCAGCACAATATGGTCGGCGGTCTTCTCCACAAAAACTTGATTGAGCGGCTCCTCGAGCAGCTCCATCGCGTCGAGGCGATCCGGCGTGGAGATCAACCGGAATAGGGCCCGTGATGCGTCGTTGGGATTGGGCAGGTAGGTTTCCGAGTGAAGGCCGATGATCAGTTCTGTTGTTTCATCGGCGAGAGTCAAGGGTCCGGGAATGCGCCGAGCAACCTCATGCTTGGCCGGAATGTGCTCTTCCCAAAGCCGTCCCTTCAAATCAAAGAACGCGCGCATCACCTCCTGGCCGTCCTCCCCCATGGCCGCCACCCAGTTTCCCCGGATGGTCTGACGGTGCACGGTGATATCCCCTGGCCGGGGACAGGACAACTCAATCGGTACAGACCGGTCGAGCAAGGGCTCGTAGTATCGGGCTTTGAAAGGAGAGGTGCAGCGACCGGACATCCGCTGATGCAGTGCGTCAACCAGGCGAAAGCCGATAATCTCGTTACCGGTCAACGACAGGGCCGCCCGGCTCCGGCGGTACACTTGTCCGGTGACCAACGATTGGGAACTGATCATCCGGTTCCACTCGTCCCCCTCGAGAGAGACGTCGGCCGACTGCTCCTTGACTTGGTTGCGATGGACGTGGGAACCGGCCAACAAGAGCCCGCGCTGCTCGGTGGTTCTCTCCATGCGAATGGTGTGGGTATCAACATGGATGTTCCCCATCTTCATTCGGCGAACCGCGTGGGATGAAATCAGGCGCTCCAAGCCCGCCTTGCCGGGTCGGCGAAAAGTCGTACGCACTTCTCGTCCCACATCGCGGCCGTCGACGAGGATTGAAAAGAGAATGTGATCCCCATCAACCGCCACACAACGGGAGTCGTCACCGTCGGCCTCGCCTCGAACCGGGGGCAATGGCCGCGGGATGACCGAGGCGCAGCCAATCGCGACAACAGCGATCGCCAACGCAAGTGGGATCGAGGTGTGCGATCCTTTAGCGCACCCTAAAATGCCGAATCTGGGTTGTCCTGTCGAGACCTCGCAGTTGGCGAGAAATCCTGGAATGGTCATCAGTTGTCGTCCCGAGCAGTTGAGGCAACATCTAGTGGAAATTGCGCCAATATACCGAAAACAAGAATACCACGGGTGCGGCCAAAATCAACGCATCACAGCGATCGAGGATACCGCCGTGGCCCGGGATGAGGTTGGAGGAGTCTTTCACGCCAAATCCGCGTTTGAGAAAGGACTCGAGCAAGTCACCGAATTGACTCGCCACTGCTAACACCACACCGAGTGACAATCCTTCAATCCAGCTAAGTTCAGAAAAGAATAGGAATTTTACCAGGAAAACGCCAACCACCGTACCCAACAATCCCCCAAACGCTCCGGCCCATGTTTTTCCGGGGCTGATGCGGGGTACCAGTTTTCTCTTTCCCCACAGTTTACCCACGCCAAAGGCAAAGGTGTCGCTGGCAACCGTTCCGAGCAGCAGAATGAGCACCCAGAATTTACCCGTCTGCTCGTGGGAGAACACTAGGGGAACAAATCCCCAGAGGCAACCCGTATAAATCGATCCGAACAGGCTGTGCACAGCTCCCTTGACGCCATCATCAATAGAACCACTTCGGATCATGAAAACGAGGCCGCAAAGCGGTATTAGCACCGTCAACACCGCGACCGGCAACCACTCGACTTCATTGGAAAAAGCGACCGCAAGGGTTAGAATACTCGAAAAAACAGCGATACAGTATCGTCGCACGGGAAACCCGGTCAGCGGCGCCATCGTGGAATACTCATACCCCGACACCAATGAGAGAAGCGCGACAACTCCAGCGAAAACCGTGTACGAGCTGAACCAAATGAGGATGAAAACCAGCGGTAACAAAACCGCTGCTGACAGTACCCTTGATTTGAGATTGGACATTATTGGCAGATCTCTCCAAATCTGCGATGTCGCCGTGCATACGACTCGAGCGCTTCGTCGAGCACCTGTTCGTCGAAGTCGGGCCACATTTTATCGGTAAAGTAGAGCTCACTGTAGGCCGCACTCCACAACAGGAAATTCGAAATACGCAACTCTCCGGAAGTTCGAATCATCAGGTCGACCGGCCCAAGTGGGGTAGACCAGAAATTCTGCTCGACGAGGTCGACATCGATGGTGTGGGGATCGATTTCACCGGCGACAGCTTTGAGGGCTACCTGCTTGGTCATCGACGCGATCTCCTCTTTTCCCCCATAGGACAGGGCCAGGCACAACGTCATTTCGCGATTGTGTTTGGATTCTTCCATCAACTGAAAGAGAGCTGATCTCGACAGCTTGGGAATACGGTCCAGCTCACCGATAGCTGTCAAGCGGATTTCATTTTTCATGATGGTATCCCGTTCGGATTTGATGTAATCGAAGAGCAACGTCATCAGCGCCGTGACTTCAGCCTCCGGACGGGACCAGTTTTGCGCTGAAAAGGAATACAAGGTCAGCACTTTGATACCGATTTTACGACACGCGGTGACCACGGTACGAACCGCCTTGGCTCCCTGCCGATGACCGATAATCCGCGGAAGTCCTTGAGCTTGCGCCCAACGGCCATTACCATCCATGATTATCGCTAGATGGCGAGGTAAAGTGTTTAACGTGTTTGCCGTCATGCAGACTGAACACTTAGCACGAAGAGGTTTTATACAGCAAGAATTAGAATGATGCCCGGGAAGAAGAAACCCGGTTTCCATGGCGAGGGAAGATGGGCTCGTGGAACAATCCGACCAGGAGCTGCAAATCTAGATGATTCGTCTTACAAGATTAAACGCTTTTTTAAATATCAGAAACAGATATTTTTTATCGCCTTGTCGACGAATAGACCAGCGGGGAAAAATTAATGCGGGGATGAGCTTACACCCAAATATAAAAAAAAGGCGCTTTACCGGGCAAAAGCTGAGTTTACACTTTTATCGAGGTCGAGGAGGAGTGAGGACATGTCGAATAATGAGGATTTTTACGGCATCCTGGGTATCCCCAAAAATGCGAGCAACGACGATATAAAAAAAGCTTATAAGAAACTAGCCCGTCAGTATCACCCAGACCGGAACAAGAACAGTAAGAACGCCGAGGAACGGTTTAAAAAAATATCGGCTGCTTACGCGGTCCTCGGCGATAAAGAGAAACGAAAACTGTACGACCAATTTGGCATTGACGGGTTGCGAGACGGCTTTGATCCGCAAAAATGGGCACCAGGGGGTGGATTTCGAAACGTGTGGTCCCCCAACAGCGACTTCGGTGATGTGAATTTCGGCGGTTTTCAGGGTTTTGGTGCATTGGAGGACATTTTTGATAACCTCTTCGGTAGTCATGCGAAAAAGCGTAGCCGGCGGTCCAATTGGGCTAGTCGTGGTGAAGCACAGGCTGGTGCTCGGGTTCAATCTGTGTTGGAAGTCGAATTGATGGACATGGTATTGGGACGGGAGCTGCAAATTGTCATCCCGGTAAATAGACAACACAAGAAATTAAAAGTGACCATTCCTAAAGGTATCGAAAGCGGTCAATCCATCCGGCTCAAAGGACAAGGGGGCGATAGTCCCAGCGGTGGGCCCAGTGGGGATCTTTATTTGGAGATCAAAATCAGAGAAGACCCGCAATATGAAAGAAAAGAACTCGATTTGATAAAAAACGAATTCATCACCCTCGGGCAAGCCTATCACGGTACGGTGCTACCGGTGGAAACCCCTTGGGGAAATGTCAAGATGACACTACCCGCTGGCACACAGAGCGGCCAGAAAATGAGGCTGAGGGGTAAAGGAGTTCAAAAAGGTAATAAAAAAGGGGACTTATACATAAAGATCCTCATCAAGATCCCGCAAAAACGAAACAGGAAGATTGAGAAAGCAATAGAATCTCTCGAAGGGCAGTATTGACTTTTGATAAACCGCTCGTTTTCACAGGGCCATCGTCCCGTCGAGGAGGGATATGTTTCACGTGAAACTTCAACGCCACTATTGCTTCGATGTTTCACGTGAAACGTCTCTAGCAGAAGAGTGCTGCGGGATTCACTTGTCGGGGATGATTCAAGAAAAATAGCGCGAGATTCTGTCAATCTTTGTTCAGAAGGGCAACCACAGGGGGTTGCCCTGACAGCAGTTTCAAATATCTACGTAGGGGTAGGCCCCTGTGCCTGCCCTCCCTGTCGCAGGAAACTCAGTTTCCTCTCGGACGGGGATTTATGCGGGGCACTAATTAATGACTGAATCGAAAAGAAAAGCAGTGGTTTTAGCGTCCGGTGGACTGGACTCAACCGTAACTGTTGCGTATGCCTTGGAAAGAGGGTTCAACGTCCATGCACTTTCGGTACGTTATGGTCAGCGACATCGAGTCGAATTAGAATATGTCCAAAGTCTTTCCCGGAGATTCGAGCTTGAAGCCCACAAGTTTATCGATTTGGATTTGCGCGTTATCGGGGGATCGGCTCTTACAGAAGGGATAGAGGTGCCCAAATCAGGTGCACCTCTGGAGGGTGGATCAATCCCAATCACCTACGTACCGGCGCGAAACACGTTATTTCTCTCTCTCGCCGTGGCCTATGCTGAAGCTATTGATGCGCGGGATGTTTTCGTCGGCGTTTCTGCGGTCGATTATTCCGGTTATCCGGATTGTCGCCCGGCTTTCATCGAGCAATTTGAGCGGGTCGCCAATTTGGGGACCCGGGCCGCAGACGGGGGTAGGCCATTTCGAGTGCATGCCCCACTGGTCAGGCTGAGCAAGGCGGAAACGATACAACTGGGGAGCGGACTCGGTGTTGATTTTGCATCTACCTGGAGTTGCTACGATCCACAAGACGGAAGAGTTCCCTGCCGGCGTTGCGAATCGTGCGTGCTGCGGGCCAAGGGGTTTGCGGATGCCGGGGTGGTGGATCCTCTGGTTGAGGAGGGATGAACCGAGGTGCGGGTTTTTTCGATATTTCGGTCAATCCAAGGGGAGTCCACTCGGCAGGGGTTGCCCTGTGTGTTTGTGCGGTTGGCAGGATGTCCCCTGCACTGTCGGTATTGTGATACACGGGAGGCGTGTGAGTCTCCCGGCGTTGATATGTCGATTCCCCAGATAGTGAAACGGGTTGAAGATCTCAAAACCGGTTTGGTGGAAATTACCGGAGGAGAACCCCTGATCCAGCGGGACGTGTTGTCGCTGATGACCCTGATGTGCGAGTCGGGATATGAGGTGTTATTGGAAACAAGTGGTGCGCTTTCAATCGAAGACGTGGACCCCCGTGTGCACGTGGTCTTGGATGTCAAATGTCCCGACTCGGGGATGTCCTCTCACATCTGTTGGGAGAACTTCGAGTCCTTGGTCAGAGGGCGTCATGAGCTCAAATTTGTCATCTCCTCCCGTAAAGATTTCGACTGGATGGTGTCGCAGATCCACACCCTCGAGTTGTGTGAAAAAGCGGAGGTGCTGGTGTCACCGGTAGTCTATCGACTGTCACCGGCCGATTTGGTCGAATGGGTTCTCGAAAGCGGCCTGATGCTGAGACTGCAAATACAGCTTCATAAAGCGATTTGGGACGAAGCGGCAGGAGAGCGATAATGAGTGTCGAACAGCCCAGAATGAGGGTATTCACCATCGGTCATTCGAACAGGACATTTGATGAGTTCTTGACGATTTTGAGCGCGTCTTCGATCCGGTTGATCGTGGATATCCGCTCCAACCCGGTGTCCACCAGATTTCCCCAGTATGAGCGCCACACATTGTCCAATGCGCTTCAACGAAATGGGTTGTCCTATCGTTGGATGCGTGAGCTGGGCGGGAGACAGCCGAAATCATCAAAAATGACAGAGCATACCACGTTCAGCGAGGAGTGGATGGCGCGCTACGCAGCCGCGATGAACACAGCTCGTTTTCAACAAGCGGTTGAGACGACCGTGGGTCTGGCTGCCAGCGCGGTTTCGGTGTTGTTGTGCGCTGAACGACGGGTTTCCCAATGTCATCGTCAACTGCTCGCCGACAAACTGACGGTAATGGGATTGAATGTGGTTCACCTCATCGACCCGGATCAATCCTCTGATCACGTGCTTCACCCGGATTTGGTGTTCGAAGCGGGAAAAATGGTGTACCGCCGAAAACAGCTGGATCTGATTTAGCGCAAGTCGCTGTTGGCCTGTTGCGTTGAGGTGTCAGGGCAGCAAGGTGACGATGAGCTGACGGTCGGTTCTGGGACCATCAAAATCGCAAAAGAAGATGTTTTGCCAACGACCGAGCAGCAACTCGCCGTTTTCCAAGGGGATAGATTCGCTGGGGCCGACGATTCCGGACTTGATGTGGGCGTCGGCATTCCCGTCGACCTGATCGTGCCGCCAACGGCCTTGAGGTATCAGCTTATCGAGGCAATCGACAATATCGGTGCGAATGCTGGGATCCCAGTTTTCCTGTACCATCACGGCCGAAGTAGCACCTTTGGCAAACAAAACCGCCACTTGGGCCCGGGGATGATCGCGGACAATCGAGCGAAGCTCCTCGGTAACGTCAATCAGTTCCTGACGGTGGTCGCTGGATACGGTAATGATGTCACGGTGCATGTTGCTACTCCTCCGGCTAACACAGATTCACTAGAGCAGAATGCTCGACGGTGATCCCTTTTTTCTCCAGGGCTTGTTGCAAATGATTGATCATCACGTCGCGACCGCTGGTCAACTGCGGCACGATTTTCATCGCGTAAAGGGGGGCGGTAAAAGGTTGATCGGATAGACGTGCCAGATCCTTTGCAGTGGTGCAGTAAATCTCGGCGTTGTTATTCCGACCGATCCGCAAGATCTGCTCCAAGTCGGCGGGTGTATAAACATGATGGTCTGGATAAAACGCCTCACCGACGATGGTCTGGCCTGTGCGACGAACCGAATTCACAAATCGATGACCCCGTTCAATACCGCAAAAGAGTTGGGCTCGCCGGTGCCGAAGGGTGTTGAGGGGTATCGAGTTGAGTTGCTGGTCGATCCAGCCCTGGGGCTCGATATCGAATAACACCTGGGGTCGATCGGCGCGGTACTGCCAATCCTCAAACAATCCGGCGATCAAATGAGCACGATTGAGGGAGTGGATCGGTTCCCTCAGCGGACCCGATGGCAGCAAGGCGGTGTGCGGGTCCAAATCTTCGGGGCAACAGAGCACCAGATCGAGATCGCGATGCAACCTGAAGTGTTGAAATCCGTCATCCAGTAAAATCACCCGGGCTCCATCCCGTTCGGTGAGTTGGGCTTGTTCGTACCGGTCGGCCCCACAGCGCACGGATACACCTCTAAGTTGACGAGCTGCCATAAAGGCTTCATCTCCGCACTGTCGCCAAGAAACGCCGGGTGATTTTCCCGGAGTAACGGCACCTCCGTCGTACTCCATCGAGCCTTTGTATCCCCTGAAAAGCAATGTGGTCGGGATACTCAGGCGGTCGAGCAATGAGGCCAGAAACATCGCAACCGGGGTTTTGCCAGACCCACCGGAGCGAATATTACCGACGGAGATGACGGCGGCGTGCTCCAGCTGCTGCACGGGAATAAGACTCTTTCTATAGAGCAACTCCCGTACAGCTACGCCGCCACGATAGATAGCTGAAGCGCTGGTTTTGAGCAATTGGACCATTGGGTACAGACCGACGGTTGAGTGATTTAATCCTGGCAGCTGTTGAAAGCAACGAAATAGAGCTCGTCGAGGGTATCCCCGTGATTGATCGTCCAGACCGCAGCCAACCGGTCTGCGGCGTAGATCAGATGACCAAATTGAAAAGATCCTTCGCTGATCAGCTCGAAACGGGCTGCCTGATTGGACAGGGAACTGTTTAACGCTCGAAAATCGAGGGCGCGGGCACTTCCCACATCATGGACATAGAGCAGACCCAACCCGGTACCATCAAAGGCAAATCCGGCAATGGTCTGATCCACGGCGTTGTTTTCGATAATCACGCTCGGCTGAGCGGCCTGATCGGTGATTTGCCAAATGTCACTCGCTGATGACGCGTCGGAGAGGGAGTTGAACCCGGTGGACCAATTGAGATCAGCGGTTGTGGCGATAATCGGACCAGAGCAACCGTAGCTCGAAGGTGGGCAAATGATTCGGGGGTAACCGGCAACAGTCACCCAAGCATCGACCCCACGACCGATACGCGTTTCGAAACTCTCCGGTTGTTGCGGCGTGATCGCTGCGTTGCGGGAGTAGGCGATCAAGTAGTTGTTGGTGTCGGTGTTCAGCACGGATAACCATACCGAGCCAACCACTTGCTCTTCCACGTTGACGTCGAGAATATCATCAGAGAAAGCGCCGGAAGTGAATTGCACGGTCTCGTTCGAAGAATCGATTTGGCCGACCCACGCAGCTGCCCAAACCGTATTTTGGGCATCCCAGGCAATTTTGGGCAGGCGGGCTGACAAGAGGGTCGGTTGGCTCAAGGTGACGGGATCGCCAATAAAGGCTACCACCAGGTTGGTCGAATCATAGGTAAATTCAGCGAGGCGAATTTCTTGTGGTTGGCCTTGCGGGGTGGCGGCCCAAATGACGAAAAACCGATCACTGCCGTAAATCACGTGGGGTTGTGTACCTGTACTAGAGACACCGCCGAGAGAGGTGAACTCGGTCACGGCAGAGCCTGCGGAACCGTCCGGTTTGAGAATCTGCACATAAACGCCGGAATTACCGGAATCGCTCTGACTCCAGACCACAGCATACTCGGTACCGCTAAAAGCGATGGCCGGGGAGCTGAGAACGGTGGTTTCCGTAATTCTCCGTGGGCCGATTTTGATCACCAAGTCTTTATACTCATCACAATCGTTATCTTTTAAATCGCAAAACTCTTGGGCGTTGGGGTGTGTGTTGGCGGAGAGGTCGTCACAATCGTTGCCCCCGCACTCCTCATCGAGGTATCCGTCCGTGTCATTGTCAGCGCCGTCGATGAGCTCATCCACACATTCGCCATCAGGGGTCTGCTCATCACAGATGGTTCGAGCGCAGGGTTCGCCGGACTGCTCACAAATCTTGTACTGCCCGGGTAGGCAATCCCTTACCGGATCACAAAGCTCGTCGATGATGCAAGGGTTGGGATCTTGGCAAGCGGTGTGATCAGGAGTATTGGTGCACTGACCGAGCACACAGGCATCGACCGTGCACGCGACTTGATCATCACAATCGGTCGCGGCGCCACATTCGGCATCGGTGGGAATACACCCCTGAGTCGCGTCGCAGATTTCGAGATAGGCACAAAGCGTGTTGTCCGGTAGGTTGAGACACTTCTGGTTGCTACAACTGTCATTTGTGCAATCGATGTTATCGTTACATTCGGAATTGACGGTGCACTCCGGTGGAATGGTGGAACCGCCGTCTTTCTCCCCCTCTTGCAACGCGTCAAAATCCAGTGCAATGGAACAGCCGAACATTGCTAAACCCGCCAATAGGGTGCAAACCGTAATACAGCGATTCATCTCTAGAACCTCCCGTTGATCATGAGCTGTGCCCCCTGGCTTCCGGTTTTGGTGGTCGACGCGCTGATCGCAATGGAGTGTTCACTGGGGACTTTTTTTCGAAAAACCCAGAGAAAGATGCCGGTGATCGCCGCGGCCGCGCCGGTGGCAAACTGAATATCCGAAGCGATGGCCAATGAATGAGCGGTACTGATGTCGTCGTCGGTGCAATCGGGTGAACAGCTCACTTCCAGATCGTTGTATTTTTTGTGAGCCAGAATGGCGGTGACGATGCCGCCGCCGAGCAGCAATCCACCAACACCCAAGGTTACGCCGGGCCAGAAGACACCCTGTTGGGGTTCTTCGTCGGTAAACATCTCGTCGTCTATCGGTTCGAGGGATTCCCGGTCCAATGTGGCGATGGGGGGCGCTTCCTCCATCGCCGCGTCCGGCGGTGGCGCGACGGCTGGAGCTGGATCGGGTGGGGGTTGCTCCGGTGCGGGTTCGTTGTTCAGATGCCGCAGGTGCGCTCTGACTTCAGCGGCATCGTCCGCATCGGGGAGTTCTTCCAGGTAGAGTTCGAAATATGCGATTGCGCGTTCTCGATCGCCCAGTTTTTCCGCGCAGAGTCCCAGGTTGTAAAGTACCTCCGGTTTTGCCGAAAGATTGTAGACCTCGGTAAAGGCGGCCAACGCTTCGCCATAACGCTTGGCAGCGAAGTGATCTGTCGCTTTGGTGTAAAGCTGTCTGGCCTGCTCCCTGGAACCTGCAGAATTCTCAGCTTGCCCGAGCACGCTGTGTGGCAGCGCAATCACGGTCAAACAGAGCCCTATTGAAAAAAGATGCTGCATCAATGCCTCCCGCTGCTTTGTTATTAAACGACTTTACTTCAGTTAATAAGAAACATCCACCGGCGTTTGCTCAACGGAACTGCCGATGACCCGTTGGTGACGATCCACGACTGAAGACGGTCATCGGTTAATGCCCCATCAATGATCGGTTCTGGGTAAAACCGGGTCAATCTCGACACCGAGATTTTGGTCCAGTGTCTTTACCGACCCCACTTGGGTTTTCTATTCTATCATTTTTATTAAATAATTTCGGTAGTTTACGCATTCTTTGGCGTTGGCAGATTTCTTGTAATTACCATTTTCTCAAAGGTGAAGCGATGACAAAAGTGACAACATTTATAATTGCGATGCTGGTAGCCGCTCAGGCAAGTGCCTTTAATCTGAGAGAGACCGAAGACGGGGATCTGGTGCGATGGCACAAACTCGATATCGAGATTGGCTTGGACCCCAGTCTCGAAGCGCTTGGACCGATAGATGACGTCGAGCGAGCGATCATGATGTCGTTCGAACAATGGTCCAACGAAGCGGATCTGGTCGTTGACTTTTACTTTGTCCGGGTCAATTGCCCGAAACCCGGGTATGACCGGGACGACGAAAACTACAATTGCGTTACCGCCCAGGACAAAGCTTGGAGCGACGGCGAAGATGTGGGTGCAACCACGGTGCTGACCTACTCCCCAAAAGATGGGGAAATCGTCGACGCCGACATCGTGTTCAACACCTCGGTTGGGCGATGGAGCACCGAGGGTGAAGTAGGGGCGTTGGATATCCGAAACGTGGCCACTCACGAAGTCGGGCACTTGCTGGGACTGGAACATTCCGAAATTCACGAAGCGACAATGTACGCGACCACCAACTACCGGGATCTCGACAAGCGAACTCTTCACGACGATGACATCGACGGATCGAGCGAGCTGTACGAAGATCTCGTTGAAGATGGTTTGGCGGCGGCAGGTGCCTGCGACGCTCGAAGTGTAGCTGCGGGTGGCACGCCCAACGCCTGGTTCGGATTTCTATTCATTCTGATGTTTATCGGCACGGTTCGAAAGGTTTTACGTCACACCAGGTCGTTGCGTATCAGTCGTAACGACTAAACTGTAAACCCCTGATTACCTACCTGTGGCCAGGGGGAGGTTCTTTGATCAATGCTCGACTGCGCTGATGAGGAACCTCCCCCTCCTCCCTTTTACCGTGATCACAGCAGATCGATCGGGAACCGGTGGGTAGGGGAAGGCTATCTGAACCCGTTGCGGCCGGCCTGCTCCGCTGTCAGCGCCGAATAGGCGGATTTAAACGCCAGCAACATCTGTTCGGCCGCGCGCTTTTCGGATATCAACCGGCCCAACCGCTGATCTCTCCTGGCGAGCTGTTCGTGTAGATCCTGCAGGTGGCTCAAATCCCTCAACACGACGTGGCGAAGCGTATGCAACCGCCGCAGCAACTCCATCGCCGAATGGGAACCGAAGATGTAGCGGGCCAACGAACCGCTCTTGGACAACCGGTACAACAACCGAACTCGTTCGCTCAAGCCCTGTTGTTGGGCGGCTATTTCCATCTGCTGGGCCCGCTGAGTCTCCTCGATTCGGCGAATCTCAGCGTTCAGCGCGGTAATGCGCTGGGTTGTTCGACCAATATCCCGTTGATGCACGGCGAGCTCTTCTGCCAGCTCCTGGTCCGATACGTAGGCGTACTCATCGGCGACGGCAGCGTCCACAAACCACAAAAGGAGCACCGCAGCACAGATTGCCAAAAGACCAACAGCAAATGAAGCTCTGTCGCAAAGGGAGGTCACTGGTCTCTATGCTTTCCTCAGCGAGAAACGGGCACCCACTACTCCAGCCAAAGCACTGCCGATGAGCATCATCGTCAAAGCGCCCGGTCCCAACCGAACCACCTGGGCGACTCCGAGCAGGGGTAAAATATCCCCGGTGAGTTCTTGGATATAGCCCAGGAGGAAGTGCAACGACACCACGGCGACCAACATGGCGAGAACTCCCTGCAAAGCCCCTTCCAACAAAAAGGGAAACCTGACGTACTGCTCGGTTGCGCCGACCAGACGCAGCACTTCGATCTCTCTTTGTCGTGCGCCGACACTGGTGCGCACCACCGCGCCGACAACCAGGACCGCGACAATGAGCGCGATCAGACCCAGACTCCAAACGGCAATTCTACTGATCAGACTGATGGCGAGAAGGCGGTCGTACCAGTGGTCGTACAGCTCCACTTCCTCGACAATGTCAACTTTGTTGAGGCGACCGGCAAGGTGGCGCCGCCGGGCTTGATCGTGAGACCATTGGGAGGTGAGAAAGATCTCCAGGGTCGCCGGAAAGGTGGAGTCGGGAAGGGTACGGGTGATCTCACTGAATTCTCCCATACTTTCTGCGAATCGCTCCTTGGCCGAGGCAGCGGTCAGTAGGTCGACCCGCTGGACCCCATCAATTGCCCTCACCGCGTTGACCAGCAGTTCTGTTTTTTCTTCTCCTGCTGTTGGGGTGAGGTACACGGTCAATTCCGCCGAGTCGACCCAGTTTGCAAAGAGGGCTGAAAGGTTGGTTGCCGAGCTCCAAGTGGCGAGAAAGCTCAAAAAAGCGGCCGAAAGGGTAAACAATGAAAAGAGGTGAAGCCAGGGGTGACGCCGCACTCCGCCCAGGGAGCGCCTCATCAGGTGAATGAAGCGGTGAATCCCCTTTTTTTTCTCTGTGCGCACGACTATCCCGTCCGTTGATGAATTGGCGATTCGCGATGGTCGTCAAGGGGCTCTTTGGCAAACGAGCCGTCGGACGACATGCCGATAATTCGACCGTTCTTTAACGCGATCATTCGATGGGGACGGCTGGAAATCAGCAATCGGTCATGGGTCGCAAGCACCACAGCGGCCCCTTTTTTTGCGGCGTCTTCCAGTAAATTCAAAATAAAATCGGCATGATAAGCGTCAAGACTCCCAGTCGGTTCGTCCGCCAAAAGCACGTCGGGTTGGCCGACAATGGCCCTCGCCACAGCCACCCGTTGCTGTTCTCCGCCGGATAGCTGACTGGCCAACTCTCCACCCCGGCCGGCCAGACCGACCTGCTCAAGCATCCCTTCCACTCGAACCCGAATGGCAGATCCGGATAGACCGGCCACTTCGAGGGGGATGCCGATATTCGCCGCAACAGACAGATTGGGAATCAGTCTAAAATCTTGAAATATTTGGCCTACCGATCGCCTCAACACACAAATCGCTGAAGGTTTCAGCTGTGCCAGATCGCACCCGGCGAAGACGATTGATCCCGTATCGGGCAATTCCGCGCCATGAATGATTCGCATTAACGTGCTCTTACCAGCTCCCGAAGCGCCGGCGATATAGAGAAATTCGCCGGGATAAATGTCTAAAGTTATATCGAATAAAGCGGCGCGGTCGGATCGGTAGAATCGACTCACCCGGTTCAATTGAATCAGTGGCTGGCACTTTTTTTTCGCCAAATCGGGTGGCAATTTGCGGTTCATGCTTTCATTATTAGGGGGATCGTTTATCATTGGCAAAAAATTGGCGATTCACCGTTGGGCTGAACATCTGTTCACTGAACAAAACTGGGCTGTGGATAGCTTGTGGACACACTGTTAATGTGGTCAGTACATACTAGATATTGTTATATTTTTTGATCTGCGTACAATATATTGCACTATTTACCTTGACAAGTGTACAGAGACGCCCCATAACACCCGTATGGGAATTTACTGAACAAGTCTTTTCCACATATTAAAAAATTCGTTCAATAGTACAATTCAAAAGGGCTTTTTTACGCACAAGGAGGGGATTTCATGCGCGTTTACGACGAGAAAACGCCCGCTGATCAACCAGAAGGTCATCAATCCGACCGGTTAGAAGCCCGTCCACGGGGACTCAAATTTTCACGCGTGTTGACCCGTCCGGGGGTGCATCCATACGAGCAGGTGAGATGGGAGCATCGCGTCGCGACGATCGCCAATGACGCGGGTGAAAAGATCTTTGAAGCAGATGATGTGGAAGTGCCGTCGTTTTGGAGTCAGTTGGCGACAAATGTGGTCGTCTCAAAGTACTTTCGCAGCCAATCGAAAACCGGGGAGCGGGAGCGCTCGGTCCGGCAAATCGTCGATCGGGTCGCGGGAACCATTGCCGCTTGGGGTAGGGCCGGCGGGTACTTTGCCTCAGATCTGGACGCCCAGACCTTCGAGGATGAGTTGGTCCATGCCTTGGTCCACCAAATGGTCTCTTTCAACAGTCCGGTGTGGTTCAACATGGGTATCGAGGAACATCCTCAAGCATCGGCTTGTTTCATCAACTCGATTGAAGACACAATGGACTCGATTCTCGGACTCGCTTCAATCGAAGCGAGCCTGTTCAAGGGTGGGTCCGGTTCGGGTACCAATTTTTCGAGTCTGCGGTCGTCCAAGGAAAAACTCTCCACCGGCGGCATTGCGTCGGGACCGGTCTCGTTCATGCGCGGGTTCGATTCTTTCGCCGGCGTGATCAAGAGCGGCGGTAAGACCCGACGAGCGGCCAAGATGGTCATTCTCAATGTCGATCACCCGGATATCGTTGAATTCGTCAACTGCAAGGTGACCGAAGAGAAGAAGGCCTGGGCCCTGATTGAAGCCGGCTACGATGGGGATATCAACGGCGAAGCCTATTCCTCGGTATTTTTTCAAAACTCCAATAATTCGGTACGGGTGACAGACGCTTTCATGAAGGCGGTGCTCGAGGATCGTCAGTTCCAGACCCGGGCGGTGTTAGACGACTCTCCCATCGAGTCGCTGAACGCCAAGGAGGTGTTTCAGCTGATCGCCGAAGCGACCCATCTCTGCGGTGATCCGGGATTGCAGTTCGACGACACGATCAACTCCTGGCATACCTGCTCGGCGTCGGGTCGGATCAACGCGTCGAATCCGTGCTCGGAATACATGTTTTTGGACAACTCGGCCTGCAATCTGGCCTCCCTCAATCTGATGGCCTTCGTCGACAGCACGGGCCAATTCGACACCGAGAATTTTCGTCATGTGGTCGATTTGACCATCACTGCTCAAGAGATAATCGTGGATGGGGCGCGCTATCCAACGGAGAAGATTGGGCACAACAGCCACCAATATCGGCCGTTGGGTATCGGTTACGCCAATCTGGGGGCGCTGCTGATGAGCCGCGGATTGCCGTATGACAGTGACGCAGGTCGGGCCTATGCAGCCGGGTTGACCGCGTTGATGACGGGAGAGGCGTACGCCCAGTCGGCGCGAATGGCCGAGACCCTGGGCCCCTTCGAGGGGTTTGAAACCAACAGGCAACCCATGCTCAACGTTATCTCCAAGCACATCGCTGCGCTGGATGATATCGACCAGGAGTTGGTCTCCCCGGAGGTGTTGCACGCGGCGCGGGAGACGTGGAGCGAGGTGATTGATCGGGGTCGAACCAGCGGATTTCGCAATGCCCAGGTGTCGGTGCTGGCCCCCACGGGGACCATCGCTTTCATGATGGACTGCGACACCACCGGCGTGGAACCGGACATCGCGCTGGTCAAGTACAAGCGCTTGGTGGGGGGTGGCGTGCTGCGAATGGTCAACCAGACGGTCAACCTGGCGCTGAAGAAGCTGGGCTACCGGGCGGCGGATCGCGAACGAATCGTTGAACACATCGATCAGCAGGGCACGATTGAGGGGGCGCCGGGTCTGCAGCCCGAGCATTTGCCGATCTTCGATTGCGCCTTCAAACCGGAAAACGGCCAGCGGGTGATCTCGCCGATGGGGCACATTCGAATGATGGCCGCGGTGCAGCCGTTTATCTCGGGCGCGATCTCCAAAACGGTCAATGTGCCGGCCGAAGCGGATGTGGAGAGCATCGCCGAAGTTTACACCGATGCGTGGAGACTGGGCCTCAAGGCGATTGCGATCTACCGCGACGGTTCGAAACGAACCCAACCGCTGAGCACCAGTGAAAAGGCCAAACAGGTTCAGGCCGAGCGGGCTTCCTCTCCGGATTTGGCTCGACATCGACTCCCGGACGAACGGCGCAGCATTACTCATAAATTCGATATCTCGGGCCACGAAGGCTACATCACGGCGGGAATGTACGACGAGGGGGCGCCGGGGGAGATTTTCATTCGAATGGCCAAAGAGGGATCGGTGGTCTCGGGGTTGATGGATTCCTTCGCCACCGCGATTTCTTTGGCCCTGCAATACGGAGTGCCGCTCCAAGTGCTCGTCGACAAGTTCAGCCATACCCGCTTCGAGCCGTCCGGGGTCACCCGCAATCCGGAGATACCGATCGCCAAGTCGATCATGGACTATATCTTCCGTTGGTTGAGCATCAAGTTTCTCGACGGGCAAGGCACGGCGCCGAACGGTTCGGAACAGGACGATTCGAATTATGCAGTCGAAGGCGGGCAGGCGGCGTTGGATGAAGGGGAAGTCAGCGGCGGTCAGGGGTTCCACCAGGAAGTGGATGCGCCTCCGTGCCCGTCTTGCGGATCGATTATGATCCGGTCCGGCTCTTGCCACCGTTGCCTCAACTGCGGCTCCACCTCCGGTTGCAGTTGACCCACTTCTTCCCGCCCCAGTGAGGAGACCTTCTCGCGTCACCGACGATACCGACTGGATCGCGTCGACTACTGGCCGAACGCGTAGAGCCGTTTGTCGTCGCTGCCCACGTAAATCGTTCCGTTCCTGCCCATCACCGGAGAGGCGTCCACCTGATCGCCGGTTTGGTGGGTCCAAACGACTTCCCCTTGTGGGGAGAGGCAGTAGATGAGGTGATCTCGTCCGCCGAAGTAGACAAACCCTTGCGGATCCACCAGAGCGCCGGACTGAATGCCGTAAAAGGCGCCCGAGCCGGGTTTGATGTGAAACCGCCACTTCTCCTCGCCCGAAACACCGTTCAGGGCGGCGAGAAACGGCCTCTTGCCGAATGTCGAGACAAAGACGACGCCGTCGTAGCCGATGGATAGGGGTGCTCGAATGGGGTGGTCGAGAGACGTCTCCCATCGGACAGTGCCTTTTT
>JANQET010000240.1 GCA_028278265.1 Myxococcota bacterium | reverse complement strand
AAGAGCCCCTCAAGATTGTATCGCGCCACCACTCGTGCTGCTACGGGCTGCGTCATGCCTTGTTTGACCTATTACAACCCTTTTACAACACCCTCCTTGACGGAGAGGGGCCGGGGGTGAGGCCCCCCATCTCGGGAACGGGGATGTTGTCCCGGCCTAGTACTCCAATCCGGCGAGGGGGTCGTCGCTCAGGGCTTTCCTTCGCTTTGATCGGGATCGGTCCGAATCGGAGCTGGAGCGGGATCGACGGTCATTGCGGGCCAGCCGGTCCGTGCGTCGGCTGCTCTTGCGCTGGGATACGGCGCGACGCTTTGATCGGGAGGCTCTCCGCTTGGCGCGGGCTTTCTTCTTGGATTTTCGCTCGCGGCGCGCCTTCTTTTGTCTGCGCTCCGCCGACCGTTTGCTCGCGCTTTCCCGCTCTTTGCGGTCTCTGCGATCCGATCGTTCTGCCCGGCGTTCGGCTTTGGGCGGTTCAACGACCGGCGTCTCATGCGGCTCTTCTGTGGTGGAGCTCCCGACGGTCGGGGAGTCCGGTTTTGGTGTTTCAAGGGCGGATTCAGCGGAGGTCTCGGATAACGCCGGGGTGGACTCGTCAGCTTTTGCCGGGATCGGTGCTGCCGATCGCGAGGGGATGTCCCTCTTTTGGCGGTGGGAGATTAGACCCGCTTCCGTTGCTTTGGACGGTGCATCATCTGCGCGGCAGTAGTCTACCGGCTGACGGCGGCGCAGACCCAGCTCGAACAGCAGGGGTTGGGCAGCAGCCGAGATTTGCAGGGTCTTGTCGAAGGTGGGCTCGAGGGCGTCGATCATGTTTTGAAATGTGGCGTCATAGACGGTGTCAAAGATCGATTTGTCAGCAGTGGCGTCCCCTGACATCGATGGCCCCTGTTGATCGAGATAGAGTACGAACAGCCCCCAGAAACTGCCGACCAGCACCATCACGCTGACGGCGGACCAGAGCGCGATTCTCCGTTTCAATGGGCGTTTGGGTCGAAACATCGGCCGGTCGGTCTCCAGATCGGCCGCGTAGTGGGCTGCCCAACCGGCCACCGCTTCATTGTCCGGCGCCGGGGAGGATTGAACCGGGGGGGCGACCAGGGAATCGCAGTGTGGGGTGGATTGGGTGATCTCACGCGCTTGCTGCTCAACAGCACCTTCGTAGATACCCCCGTCGGCATAGTTGTTCGTTTCACTTTCCCGTTCGACACCGTAGATGCTGTCGGCGCACCCCGTCTGTTCCAAAGAAGCGTTGTATGGTTGTTGGTCCGAATCATCGGCAGGGAGCGGTTCGATTCCGTCGATGTGTTCGGATTCCGGCGCGGTCTCACCAGCACCTTCGGCGCCGTGGCCCAGCTGTTCGTTGTAGGTGTCGTACAGCTGCTGCGCGTGTGCGTAGTAGGCTTCGGCCTGCTGTTGGTCACCCGCGTCATAGAGCTGCTGGGCGTGGTTATAGTAGACCTGCCAAGAGGGCAATGTGGTCGGCTCGTCGCCGCTCCCCTCTGTGGCGTTTTGCTGGACGTCCTGATTCTCCGCGTTGTAGAGCAGCTGGGCCCGGTAGTAGTACTCCTGGGCCTGCTCCTGATCACCGGATTCGTGAAGTTGCTGGGCATAGTTGTAAAAATCCTCCCAGCTGTCGAAGTAGGTACTGGGAGGCGGGGCATCGGGTGCATCTGCCCGCAATTCCGAGCCCACGCCGGACACCCGGGTGGTCGCTTCTGAGCTTACGGTGGAGCGCTTGAAGTTGGCTCTGGTCGCTTCAGGGGGTTTGCGAATTCGTGCGGCACGGGTGATGGCCGGGGTGGTGTACGGTCGGTGATCGGTTTTCATTGAGCAGTCTCCCTTCTCAAAAATGAAGGTTCATAATGGGATACACGTGATTTTCTGTAATTACAGTCATGTTTAAAAAGTTTATAACCTGTTGAAATTACATCACTTTACAAGTTTATCACAGCGGACTTTATCAACACAATGCGAGAATTCCATTTTCACGGACGTCGAGACAAAAACAGAGACAAAATTCTGGAAAAATTAATTTTCAGAATAATCAACACCGCAGATGTGAAAAGAAAGTGGGTGAGGGATCGATCGGGCGGCTTGATTCGGGTTGTGAGACGGGGGTGAAACAGGGGCGCAACCGGGATGAAACGGGTTGGGTGTCAGACTCAGCGCTCGGTAAAGACGTATTCGTGTTGGGCGTCGCGCACGATGAGGGTGCGCTTGTCCCCACTACCCACGACAAATTCAAACCCGGAGACACCCGGCGCAGTGGTCAGAAACGACATCGTACCGTCCGGACTTTTGCGCGTGGCCATCTCACTTTGCCACTCACCAAAGTCGAATATCGTTTTGCCCTCTTTGCGGGTGACCGCTATCTCCCCCAGCGCATCGTTGGCGTAACGCTCGGCGAGCTTTTCCGCTTCGGCCGGGTCGGCCGGCACGGTGAGGAGCTTGCGCCCGGCGGCCAAGCGCTCGTAATACGCCTTGGCCCTTGCGGCCACTTTTTCGTCGGCCTCAGCGCGACCGTCGAACAACACTTCGAGCAGCTTGCGCTGAAACAGGCTGCGAATAATCCAACCCGGATCCCCGTTCGTCAGCACCACCGCGCCGACCCCGTGCTCGGGCAACCACATCATGTCGCTGTGAAAGCCGATCATATCCCCCCCGTGGTGCACCACCGGCACCCCGTAGGTGGTATCGACCGACAGCCCCATGCCGTAGGAGGTGTGTTTTCCGATGGTGACCTGGGGCATCCGGCGCGCCAGCAGGGCCTCCTTGGAGACGTACTGCTTGCCCTTGGGCAGCTCCCCCTCGGCCAACTCCATCGAGACATAGGCCAGTATGTCCTTGACATTGCTCCACGCCGCACCGGCCGGGCGAACCGGTATCACCGAATAGTTGATGTCCATCATCGCCCGAACCTGGTTGCCGTCGATGTCGGAGGAGTGGGGTAGGGCGGCATTGCCCCGCAGCGCGCGCGCGTAGTTAAAGGTGGTCGATTTCATTTTTAGTGGATCGAAGACCCGGGATTTCATCGCTTTGTCGTAGGCCTTGCCCAGCTCCAACTTGGGAAAGATTACATGACCGCCGACATAGCCCCCTGCACTGGCCAGAGGGTTGGAGTATTGGAACATCTCGCCGAAACCACTGGTCGGCTGCATCGTCGCCAACGTGGCCAAGGCGCCGTCCGGTGAGAGCCCCTCGTACTGGAACAGCCATTCGAAGTCCTGCCGCGGCAGCCCCGTGCAGGCGCAGACCAGATGCTTGACCTTTACTTTGGCGGTCGTGTCCTCGTCTCCCAATTTGAACGACGGCAACAGGCTGGTCACCGGCGTCTCCCAAGTCAGCTTCTTCTCGTCGACCAGCTTGGCCAACATCAGGGTGGTCATCGCCTTGGTGTTCGAGGCGATCATGAACAGGGTGTTGCCGTTGATTTTTTTCTTCTTGCCGAGCTCCCGTACGCCGAACCCGCCGGCAAAAACCGTTTTTCCGCCCTGCACCAAGCCGAGCGCCACACCGGGGACACGGGTTTTCTCCATCGCCGTCTCGATGAATTTGCCCAGCTCGGCAATGCGCGCCTCATCGAGCAGGCGGGCCTGCTTGCCGGCAAATGTTTCCCGGGTGTATCCCTTGGGCAGGAGATCGTCGAAGATCAGCGCCACTTGAGCCAGGCGCTTCTCGCCGACCGCGTTTTGCATGTTGTAAATCGCTACGGTCCAAATCTCGCCGGCGCGGTGGGTGAACGCGGCGACATAGCGTTTTTCATTGGGCGAGGTCTGATACGTGTACGAGCTTCGATTTTGCCAACCGTCCTCGTCGGGCTGTTGGTTGACCACCAGCAGTGGCCACTTGGCATCCGGTTTGTAGGCTTTCCAAGCCGCTGCAACCGCTTCGTCCGCCGTGGATGCGCGGACGTCGATCAGGGCGATTGCCGAGTCCCCCTCCGGTGGTTCGAGGATGGTGGCCGGCCCCTTGACGGTCAGCTTCCAGTCGGCCGGCGCGATGAAGGTGTTGCCCTCGGTCGACATCTTCGGGGTGTCCGCGGTCAGCTGTTCGCTGACGACCTCCTCCACTGGTACCGGTTCGGCCGCCGGGGCCGCCGAAGCAGGTGCCGGCTCGGCGGCAGGGGTTATCGGCGCCGCCGGGGGTGCTCCGCAGCTGGCGAGCAACCCGACGAGTACGAGGTAGATCGATGAAACGGAAACGATGCGGATCATGGTACTTCCTCCCTCCGGTGCGAAATCAACAAATACTGCAGATTTCAAACCTGTTTGTTGGATATCGGAACCGAGATCAAAAATCAGCCGGGGAGTTTCCCCCGCGACTCACACCGTTATTTGGCGACCAACCCATGGAAAAGTCAAGATGGCCCGATGATGCCTCGGCTCAGGCCGCTTCAGGCGAAGGAGGGATTCACAGGGAAATGGAATGAGCGGTGTCAACAGAGGTGTCGGAGTCAGTGTCCTCCCCGTCGGTGGCCGTGTCGGTATCTGTATCCGTGCCGGTGTCTGTCTGGTGGACGTACCCGATAGGGTTGGGAGTGGTGCAATTTTCTTCTGACAGCACGCAAGTGTCTATCACTTCGCAGCAAAACCAATCCTCCCGACAGGGGCACTTCTTGTTGTCGAGATCGGCGAGCGGGATGCATCCGTTGCAAACCCCCAGCGCTGTGGCGAGCAGGACGACGTGACCGCAATGAATCCATCGCCGGATCGGTATTCGCGGCGCTCCCCTCATTGCCCGAACCTGCCCATGATGCTCAATCCCACGCCGTCGTCAGTAAAAGATGGGGTGACAGTGACCCCAGGTGACTCCTCCTCATCGGTCGCGCCGAAATGGAGGCTGATCCAGGTCGCCGCGGCCACAGCGGCCAAGGAGTAGCAAATCGTCGCGCCGGTATTGATCCGCCTGATCGTAGTGTTGATCCTGTCGACATCTCTATGGGCGGCCTCGTCGGCCTCCAGGCGCCGCTCGAGTGACCAGAAAGTGGCCCCCAAACCAAGTGCGGTTGCGCCGAGAGCCGTACCCAAGGCGACCGACTTCACGACCTTTCGCCGCTTCTTCGTGAAGACCAATTCTTGTGTAATTTGCTGTTCCCGTTGGGTTTGATCGCGGAACTCCTCGGTGAATTCGCGCACATTTCCCGAGCTGAAGGGTTGGGCGAACAACTCCTCAAACGCCAGATGCTGCGCACCTTTTCGCGCGATTTCAAATGGTCGCGGAGCAACGGCGGACAGTTGGGGATCGTCTCGGCGCTGAATCACCAACTCGATGCTCTCATCCGCTTTGCGTACAAAGAGCGGTCGCTCCGGCGGGAGGTGCAGGGTGAGCTGTTGATTGGCTGCCGGATGAACGTCGAGATGTCGAACCCCCTGGGCATTTTCCAGGTAAAAATGGCCGAGATAGGAGACATCGACGGTCAGTTCGTTTCTCGAGCGAGGCCAAATGAGAATCGGTATACCGAGGTTCTTCACCGGATTGCCAGGTGGTTTTACTAAAAATATCGGGCGGAGCTTGTCGTTGGCGATGCTCTTGTTGGCCGAGTCCAAGAATGCACCGAGCTCCGCGTAGGTGATGCGTCCGTCCGTATTGACGTCTGCTCCGCCGCGAATACCGGAACGGACCTCGTGACTGAAGATGCCGGCTTGAAACCGCTCCCATTCGTGGCTGTTCCGATCGGACGAGGCGGAAAGAATGAACCCGGTGTTTTCCAGCGCAGTGGGTAGCTGCGGGGTATCGAAAGGATAGCGATAATCAGTCCGATATCCGCCCGGCCCTTTATCGTACACCAAATAGTAAGATTTGCAGGCGTCGATCACGACGTGATTGTAAGTGGCCGAGGACTGGGAGAGGACGGAGTTGAACAGTATGGTTTTGGTTAGTTTACCGTCTCGCAGGGCGACGTACCCTTCGCCCTGGTCCACATCGCCGTGGCCGCTGTAGAAGAAAAGCAGCTCGGTGGAGTAGCCCTGCTCCATCACTTCGGTCATCTTGTTGTTGACGAGCTCAAAGGCGGCGAGCAGGCTGTCCAACGTGGGCGGCCCGTTGATGTGAACCTTGGGGTGGAGCTGTGTGGTCGCCTCGTCCGGCTCGACCAGCAACACACTGGCCACGCCGGCTTGGATGAGCAGGCTGTGCATCGCCACTGCGTCGTCGTCGGCATAGCGCAACACATTGAGATTCTTGGAGATCGGTTGGTTGACGCCGAGCACGATGGCAAACCGCATGGTAGAAGGTTCCCTCGGCGCCCGAGGAGGATTTGCCACTGCCTGTGTCAGGTAGAAAAAGACAACCAGTGCTACGGTGCCAACAATCGTTTTCATAGGGCAACCCTTGTCTGAACGAGAAACTGACCCGCCTCGCTAATGGGAAGATTGCCCAGCGTTCCGGGCAGGGCTTTGCCGCTCTTCATCGACTCGATGACCTTACGCTCCACGAACGAGACTGCCAGCGGTTGGTCGGCGAACAGACCGTAAATCGTAAGGGTGTCCGTCGCCAATTGGTGGTAGATCAATTGGGGAAGCTCTCGCCTTTTGACACCGCCTCGGATCGGGATGGCCGTGGGGTCGGTGCCCGCCCGCAGAAACTCGGGATAGTACCAGTAGATGTCCCCTGTTCCGCTGACGGCAAAGATCATCAGGTACTTGAATGGCTGGGGACCGAGATTGGTGTAAGAGAACAGCAAACCGTCATTGGGATGCATCTTTTCGCCCAACTGCATCGGTGGCTGTTGTTTGTTTTTCGTGTGGTACACCGAAAGCCCAATCCACTTGCTTCGATTGGTTGATGCGGGCGCGTCCGACTTGACACGAAAATTGGTTGATACCGGCGCGTCCGACTTGACACGAAAATCGGTTGATGCGGGCGCGTCCGACTTGACACGAAAATCGGCTGATGCCGGCGCGTTCGACTTGACACGAAAATCGGTTGATGCCGGCGCCTCCGACTTGACAAGAAATTCGCTTTGCGGCGAGGGGGAATCGGTGGCCGGGGAATGGAGTTGAACCGTCAGTCCAAAGGCGAACACAGCACACACCGTCGCGGCAGCGGGAACCCATAACCGGCGAAAGCGAAGAACGGGCGTTTTTTGCCGCGGTTTTGCATCGGCAATCGCCGTCATGATTCTGGGCACCATGTCCGTTGTGGTCTCTTCGTCATCAGCGTGGATGGCTTCGGTCAGCTCTTTGATCTGGGCCAAATGGCGCTGCTGGGTGGGATCGTCGGCAATCTGCTCCTCGATTTCCATCGCCTGGGAACGGGTGACCTCTCCTTCGGCGTAGCGAATCAGCTTCATCGGTTTTATCGTTGTTCGATATCTCATCGGGCTGCCCCATTGACGTGCAGATTCAATTTGGCCAGTCCGCAAAATATGCGTGATTTCACCGTTCCTTGTCGAATCTTTAATGTTTGGGCGATCTCCTTGTACGACAGCTCCCCGGCAAACCGCAGGATTAGCGCCTCTTTCAATTTGGGCCTTAGTTGGTCCATTGCCTGAACCACGATGCGCCGTTTTTCGCTGGCCAACAGCTGCAACTCGGGAATGTCCTTGTTCACCGGCAGGGTGGATCGCTGTTCGGCCAGCTGATTCAGCGCTTTTTTCTCGTACCGCCGGGAGCGGAGCAACATACGGCATTCGTTGATCACTACGCGATAGAGAAATGGCACGAACTTTCCTTGGGGACTGTAATGATTGAGGCGGCGGTACACTTCAACGAAAGCATTTTGTACCGCATCGTCCGCTTCTGGTTGATTTTGAAGATATTTCTTGGCCACTCGAATCACCACTTGTTGGTGACGGGCGACGAGCACCTCGAAGGCGCGTTGCATCCCCCCCCGGGCCAGCTGCATCAACTCGTCGTCGGGTAAATGCTCCAGCGGGCTTCCCATCCGAGCGACGTGTAAAGAGGCCAGATTCGTCACAGTTCACCCACTTCGGCGCCTCGCACCGAGCTGTCGGCACCAGGTTAATCTTGTACAATAATTGATTCGTACTAACTACAAATATTTATAACTATTAGTAATTATTCATAAAAAAGACAATAATTATTCTCCCATCAAGCGTGCACAGCACGAAAGTCAGCACTGTTTGAGAGATAAATGCATCGGTGATGAAAAGGTTCAAAAATTGGTCTTTTTTATTGTTGAGCAGCTTGGTTTCGATCGACTCTTGAGATGACGTATCCGGTCGGAGTGATTACTACGAGAAAAAGAAGAGGAGGAGTATCATGCACGACTACGGCGAATTGATTGCACCGGATGCGGTGCGTTTTGAGAGGATGCTCCCCGGTCCCATCGGGCGCGTCTGGCGTTATCTGACCGTGGGAGAAAAACGGGCCAAATGGTTGGCCGGTGGGGAGACCGAGCTTCGCCTCGGCGGGCATGTGGATCTGCGGTTTCACAACGCCGGCCTGTCGAGCCTCCCGGACATTCCACCACCCGAAAAATACAGGGACATGCCCGAACGGGTCTCCTTCGAGGGAAAGGTCACTGCCTGCGATCCACCCCGCTTGCTGTCGTACACCTGGATCGGCGGTGATGAATCCGAAGAGGACTCAGAAGTGACCTACGAGCTCGAAGAACAGGACGGTGGGGTGATGCTAACCCTGACCCACCGGCGGATCACCACCCGAGAAATGCTCAGCAGCGTATGTGGCGGATGGCACACCCATCTCGGTATTCTGATCGACGTTTTGCATGGACGGGAACCGCCGCCGTTTTGGCAGACCCACACCGCGCTAGAAAGCGAATACGACGCCCGACTGGACAAATCCGAGTAGACCGGAGATCGTCAGGCAACCCATCACATTCTTCCCTGTTCACCCGGGCGACATCGTTTATAATAGTAGAAACGGAGATTCGGCGAGCAGCGGATGACACCATCGGTTCGACCAGTCGGCAGGTTTTGTCTTCCCCTGGGAGTAGGGGGATGTCTTGCTCTCGTGGTGGCCTGCCAGGTCGGGTTCGAGATCACTGAGGAAGATACAGATTCAGCTGGGGACACCGATCGGGATGCGGGCGCCGACGCGGACGCCGACACCGACACGGATACGGATACAGACACAGATACGGACACCGACAGCGATACAGATGCGGATGCGGACACCGATGCCGATTCAGACGCAGACAGCGACACAGATACAGATACAGACACAGACGGTTCACCCGATACGGACCAATGGACCGTGGTCTTTCGCGATGACTTCAACGGCGCGACCCAGTTCGAGGAAGTCGCTTTTCCCTATGGGGATCCCCGCGTCTGCATATACGAGAACAATGCCCTGTTCTCCAACACCGGCAACGAACAACTGATCGAGCTTTTTTGCTACGACGAGGCCGAGCTCGCGGTCTCCTTAAACTTGCCCGAAGGGGAGTACCACATCCGGGTCAAGTGGCGGACCGGACAGGATCCCAGCGCCTACGACAGTTGCGAGCACACCAATTTCGACGATGCCTACGGCGCCGATTGCGGCACGCCCAAGCGAATCGTGGTGGTCAACGACACCGTGGTGCACGAGGTGTCCGGCCAGCTGATCGAGATCGGCACGACCACCGCCGTATCCCACAGCGGCCCAATCGAGTCGTTGAAATTGGCCATGGGCAGCTCCGGCCAGGAGGAGAGCTACCGCACCTGGTACGATTTCGTCGAAATCCGCCGGCAATGAACCCGACCCCGTGGCGGTCGAGGTCGGTTCATCCCGTTTGCACCAAATTTGAGGTGTGGATTATTTGATGAGGCTGATCAAGGTGAAGATCAGCGAGGCATGTCCTTCGGCAACCTGACACCCACAGCCGCCGTCGCTCTGGTCCAGGCCGTCGTCGTCATCATCGTCATCGGCATCCCCGTCCCCATCCGAGTCCCCGTCGGCGTCCCCGTCGGCGTCGCCATCTCCGTCCGAGTCGCTGTCGCCGTCGCTGTCCGAATCGGCATCCCCGTCACAGCTGGAGTCCGGTGCAGCCGCCCAGATCTGGATGTCATCGATGTTCCAACCACAGGCTTCCCAGCCCCCGTCAGTGGCACCCATCGTCCAGCGAATGTAGACCTCTCCCTCCCCGTCGGCCACATCGGAGATGTCCACGTCCATCGGCACCCAAGCGCTGTCGGTAATCGTTTCGCTGTTTTCCCACACCGGGGTAAAGGTCGAGCCGTCCGTGCTGACGCTGATCGATCCTTGGTCGTAGATGGATTCCTCCAGGCCGAGCCAACGCTGGAAGGAAAGGGTGGTCGAAGTGAGCTCGCTGCAGTCAATCGCCTCGGAGGTCAAGTGTTCGGCCGGTGTGTCCGCGGCATAGTCACCGTTGAGATTGACCCCGTAGACATTGTCGCCGGTGAATCCACTGGTGGGATCCGGACTGCCCTCAGATCCCCCATTGCCCGTCGGCTTGCCGAACGCCCACTGACCCTCGGTGGTCCAGCCGGGATCGTCGTCCAGGGTCCACTCGTAGATCTTTTCGCCCTTTACCCGCAACGTAATGGTATGGGTCTCGTCTCCCAGGCCGTCGGTCTCGTTGATGAAGTCCACGGTTGCGGTGTACGTGCCGGTTTCGAAGACCAGTGTCTCAGCGGCAAGGGTGAAGGTCACCTCTTTGGATTCCTCCCCTTGCAGCGTGCCGTCGGTGGTGTCCACCAGGAGCCAGTCCACATCGACCTCGACCGAGTAGTCGACCGGATCTTGTCCCCGGTTGCGCAGGTCAAAGACCAGGGCATCGGGATCGAACGGGCCGCAGAACGGACCGTGGAAGGCGGTGCCGCCCGCAGTGACGTTGATCCCGGCCTTGGGCTGGTACTCACCCCAACCGGTATACGAACCGATGTGGTTGACCCCGTAGGCGATGCGGGCATAGCCCGACTCACCCCAGTTGGACCCCCAGGAGTTTCGCATGTACCAGTGGGGGGTCGCTTCATCATCGTTCCATCCTGTTAGCGCTACCGCGTGGTTGATGTTGGTGCAGTCCGTTTGGGTCATGATGCCGCCGCTGTAGCTGGGCGCGCACAGGGCGGTGTAGACCACGCCGTACTGATAGATGGCCTGCTTGATTGATTCGGGGTCATTTTGCACATTGCCTTCATCGACCAGCGCGTATTCTTTGGCATAGGGACCGTTGCACGCCGAGTCCGAGGCAGTGTAGGGAAATGTCGCTTCCAGCGGTGATCCCGGCTCCCCACCCGGTTCGGCCTCGGTGGTAAACCAGTCCAAGGAGTTGTTGCCACCGCCGCAGCCGTTACTGTCTGCACAGGAAACCAGGAACTGCTCGGAGAGATCCACTTCGACGCCGTCCTGAATCTTGATCGCGCACTCCAGCGGAGCCACCGAGGCAAAGGCCCAGCAGCTGCCGCAGCTCCCCTGATTCTTAATCGGCGTGCACCCCCCGTCGTCACACCAGTTGAATTGGGAGGGAAGTTGACGATGAACCGGGGTGTCCAAATTGTACGTGGGGGTGACGAACACCTTCTTGGGCAGGGCGAAGCTGCCGGTAAAAGCACCTTGAGCCTGCAAGGAGAACACCTCCTGGTCGATGTACATTGCCTCGTGCGGTCGCTTGTAGACCAGCTGAACCTGAGCTGGTCCGGCTGCCGCGCCGGCGATATAGATCCGATGAACCCCCGGGGCACCGATGCCCGGATTGGTTTGGACATACTCCAAATCCAACACCTTGGCCGCTGCACCGATGGTCAGCACCTCCCACTTATAGCCGGTCGAGGCGTTGGAGACCAGCTCGATCATGGCCACCCTATTCGCCGGCAGTTGAATCACCTGATCGGTGTGCGCCACCGTGTAGCGATCGACATTTTTCATATGGGGGGCGTCGGGTCCAACACTTGCTCCCATGGCAAACAGGCCGATCACGAGGATCGGCAACACCGCCTTCAAAGATTGCATCGGACACTCCTTTCTATTGGATTGTCTTTCGTATTGGTTTGCTGAATGGTTTCCATTGGTCGTCAGTGTCACTATAGAGCGAATCGAGGCGCGAATAAAGCAAAATTATACATTGGAATGTAAATATAAGCACAAATATTGGATAATTCCGTTGTTCTGAAACTAGATATTACAAAAAAGGTCTTCGAACCGATGAACCCGATCGTAATCCCGGCCCATGGAAACAGAGATTCCCTTGGTCGAGCTGTTGTAGACGACAGACCAGATGGTGCTCGACTGGGATACGTCGGAGAGCAGTTGCAGCGCTTCGGATTCGGAGATCCGTCCCTCGCTTGCTTCGAGTGCTTGCCAGGCGGTTTTGTAGCGCCAGCATGAGGCGATTGCCTGATCCGCGGTTTTCCCGGTGATCACGAAATTGGTCGACACCTGCCAGGGATCTTCGTTGAAGAGCAGGCTTTCCCGTCCCTGAACCAGCTCGATGACCGCTGATTTTCCGGTGGCGTCAGCGATGAGATAGTGCAGCGGTGGTCCCTCGCTGAAGTCGATGGTCACCTGCTGAAAAATGGCAATCGCTTCGTCCACGGTCTTGGCGTAATCCAGGACCAACCGGATCACCATCAGGCTGTTCACCGGGGTGCGCCCCTGTCCAGCCGGGGGATCGGCCTGATCCACGGCCATCATCCCGACGGCCAACCCGTGCTCGTTCATCCCGTCAAAGGGGAGGAGCGGTGCGTCGTCCAGGTTGCCGGAATTCTCCATTGGATCGTCGCTCATGTCGTAGCCCAGGTAGGAGATGTCGACCATCGACACCGAGGCATAGCGGCCCGGAGGCCGGGTGAACAGGAGCAGGGCCGGGTGGTCGTGCCAATCGAAATTGCGCCCCACAATCACGTTATTTTCATCGTCGAGCGCCGCAAAGCAGGTGCAGGCCCAACCGGCGGCCGATCGGGGCACGGTTTGTGCTGCGGCGACCGGGGCGGTCGGTTCGAGCTGCGGATTTAGGGGAAGCGGGTAATCCCCGTCGTAATGGGCGACATAGAGCGGGAAGTCGTCGATCTGTCGTAGATCGACCAGCTTGTGCGATTGATCCGGCCCGGTGGTGTTGGTGGTCTGACAGGCCAGGGCCACCAGCAGGGCGGCCGACAGACCCGCGAGATATTTTTTCCCAATGGTTTTCAATGGTTCACCTTTTGTCAAAGGCCACCGCAAGACCGGTGGTCCCGAACGTGGCCCGCTCCATGGTATTTTAAGCGTTTGAGCCGGGTTTGACAATTGGGCCGCCGGTCCCCGGCCACTGCGCAAATTTTCAGTTTTTTTCTGGACAGATTCGCCTGGGGATACTATATCTAGCGGTGCATCAAACGTGATGCACAACATCTTGT
Organism: Myxococcota bacterium; assembly: GCA_028278265.1. GTDB lineage: Bacteria > Myxococcota_A > Polyangia > JAAYKL01 > JAAYKL01 > JANQET01. The sequence goes on along the minus strand of JANQET010000240.1, from coordinate 15,799 downwards.
ATAGCGTTATCGGTTGTGCTCGAGTGAGCACCGAAGAGGGAATCCGGTGAGATTCCGGAGCTGTCCCGCAGCGGTAATGGGGAACGACCGTCGCATCGTACGCACTGGCCAATGTGTGCCGGGAAGCGGCGACCAGTAGGCATCTGCCCCTGAGCCCGAAGACCTGCCGATAGCACCCGCTGCCATTGAGCGGCAACAACCGACCAGACCTTCGCGGAAAGGCAGGCGGATTGGAGTGCACCTCCCCCTCCCAAATTTTCCAGGTCTGGCTCCAACGAGGAAGCAGAGGAGCCACAAATGAGAACAGCGACCGAGCAGAGCAGTGTATCGACCTCAATTCCTCCCGTTTTGGCGACCGTGCGCAAACGGGACGGCCACGCCGAGGCGTTTGATCCGGGACGCATTACTGCGGCCATCGCCAAAGCGGGGCGAGCGACCGGGGAGTTCGACGAACAGACAGCGGGACAACTCACCCTGCGAGTGCTGGCCGTGTTGTACACGGTGAGCAATTCGGATCCGACGGTAGAGGAGATTCAGGATGTGGTCGAGGAGGTCCTGCTGGGCTCTGCTCACAAACGGTCGGCCAAGGCGTACATCCTCTACCGGGAACAGCACGCCGGGCTGCGCCAAATCGCCGATGCGGCGAGTGTGGATTTGGTGGACAGCTATCTCGAGCGGCTGGACTGGCAGGTCAAAGAGAACAGCAATATGGCGTACTCTCTGCAAGGACTCAATAATTATGTCTCATCGGAGATTTCGCGCGTTTACTGGCTGAAAAAGGTCTACCCACCGGCAGTGCGGCAGGCCCACCTGGACGGTGAATTCCACATCCACGACCTGAACCTCATCTCGGTATACTGCGTGGGATGGGACCTGTACGATTTGCTCGTCTCCGGCTTCAAAGGGGCCCGGGGCAAGGCGGAGAGTTTGCCCCCCAGGCATTTTCGCAGCGCCTTGGGCCAAATCGTGAATTTCTTCTACACCCTGCAGGGGGAAGCGGCCGGAGCCCAGGCGCTGGCCAGCTTCGACACCCTGTTGGCGCCGTTTGTCCGGCATGATGATCTCGGTTTCGATGAGGTCAAGCAGGCGATTCGCGGGTTTGTTTTCAACCTGAACGTGCCCACCCGGGTGGGATTCCAAACCCCGTTCACCAATCTCACGCTGGATCTGTTTCCCAGCCCGATTTATCGGGAGATGAGTGCCGTTGTCGGCGGCTGCCCCGGGGAGGAGACCTACGGCGATTTTCAACGTGAGATGAACCTGATCAACCGAGCCCTGTTCGAGGTGTTAGGCGAGGGGGACGCCAAGGGACGGGTCTTCACCTTTCCCATTCCCACGGTGAACATCGATCGGGATTTCGACTACGACGACGAGAATCTTGAGCCCCTCTGGGAGGCCACGGCCAAGTACGGGGTACCCTACTTTGCCAACTTCGTCAATTCTGACCTCTCGCCGGAGGACACCCGTTCCATGTGTTGTCGTCTGCGGTTGGACACCAGCAAATTGCGCAACCGGGGGGGCGGCCTGTTTGGGGCCAATCCGCTCACCGGCTCCATCGGCGTGGTGACCCTGAACCTGCCCCGCATCGGTCGCGAGGCCAGTAGTGAAGGGGAGTTCATCGATCTTCTGGGGGCGCGGATGGATTTGGCCAAGGAGAGCCTGGAGATCAAGCGCAAGCTGCTCGAGCGGTTCACCGACCGGCAGCTCTATCCCTACACCTCCTATTATCTGCGTCACATCAAAGAGCGGGACGGGGCCTATTGGAGCAATCACTTCTCCACCATCGGTATCGTGGGAATGAACGAAGCGTGTGAAGCATTGCTGGGCTGCGGCATCGCCGATCCTCGCGCCCGGCGCTTCAGCCTGCGCGTGCTGGATGGGATGCGCGACCAACTCGCGGCCTACCAGCGGGAAACCGGCAACAACTACAACCTGGAAGCCACTCCTGCCGAGAGCGCGGGGTTTAGGCTGGCTCGGCTGGATGCGGTGAACCAGGGGGCTGATCCCGACGGGGTGACCGGCTATACCAATTCGACCCAACTGCCGGTCGCTTTTTCAAACGATGTGTTCGAGGTGGTGGAGCATCAGGACGAGCTCCAGACGAGATACACCGGCGGCACGGTGCTCCATGTCTTTACCGGAGAGGCGAACATCAATCCCCAAAGCGCCAAAACGTTCGTCAAGCGATTGTGCGCCATGTGTTCGATGCCCTATTTCACGATCACCCCCACGTTCAGCATCTGCAATGCCCACGGCTATTTGGCCGGAGAGCAGGAGAGCTGTCCCACCTGCGGCGCGAACTGTGAGGTCTATTCCCGGGTGGTGGGATACCTGCGCCCGGTGGATCAGTGGAACCAGGGCAAGGCCAGGGAGTTCGAAGAGCGGGCAACATTCGATTTGGGTTGAGCCGATGCGGCTGGCCGGTTTCACCAAATTCAGCTTGAGCGATTTTCCCGGGAGGGTCGCTGCAGTGGTCTTCACCCAAGGGTGTAACTACAACTGCCCGTTTTGCCACAACCGGCAACTCCTCGACAGGGGCGGGCCGATCCGGGATAGTACGGAGATCTTCAACTTTCTCCGAAATCGTCGGGGATTCATCGACGGACTCGTGATCACCGGAGGAGAACCGTGCATCCAGCAGGGGCTGGCCGATTTTTGCAGTGAGATAAAGGCGCTCGGAGTAGCCGTGAAGCTGGACACCAACGGCAGCCGGCCGGAGCGGTTGCGCACCCTGTTGAAGCGAGGGTTGCTCGATTATGTCGCCATGGATCTCAAAGCACCGCTCGCCAAGTACGATCTGCTCTGCGGTCGGCCCGTAGACACGCAAGCGGTCGAGCGCTCCGTCGAGTTGCTGATTGGATCAACAGTTGAGGTGGAGTTTCGCACCACCACAGTGCCGGCATTGTTAAACGAGTCAGATTTGTACGAAATCGGAGCCACCATCCAGGGGAGGGCACCGTACTACCTGCAGAGATATGTGAAGAGCAAGAGCACCCGCCCGGTGGCGTCAGCAGAACCGGAGCAGCTGAATCTCGCCTCTGTACTGGCCACTTTGGACCGGAAGTTCGGGCAAACCTATCTTCGATGAAAATAATATTTATTTCGAAGACTATACCCAAAAGACGAACCTGGTAGAGTGGAAAAAGGAGAAAAAAGAGGAGAGTTATAAATTGTAACGATGCCTTGGCTCGGCTGAACTGAACCGTTCTGAGTGGAGAATTGAGGACTGTGAAAACATGGGATTTGAATACAAAATAGAAACTTACGATACACAACGGTGCAATCTCGATGAGAAGATGCTTCAATATCGTTATTTCACAAACGTCGATAATGAGCGGTTTAGATTCAGCCGTCGCGATGTTGCAGAAAGGAACATGGCCGATGTTGAAGTAACAATTGAAGACAACAACAGTGTTTGTGTCGTTCAATACGGCGACCAAACGGTGGGAGCTTATGTCTTGGGCAGGGTTGTAAAAGACCTTTTGAGCTTGAATGATTCTGTTGTGGTAAATGAACCATGACATGAGACCTGATCAATAAACCATCAGAAACTGATTTTGGATTGAATACCAGAAGTGTCCAAAACAGAGTGAAGTTCACCAAATCTCGTTTGATATCATTAGACAATTTTGTCATTCCCGCGCAGGCGGGAATCTGGGTTGGTCCAATCATGGATTCCCGCATTCGCGGGAATGACAAAGGTTTCCCGCTGTGGGACAGTTTTGTTTTGGACATCAGTACTGATTGAATACCTAAAGTTGTATTGTCTTTTAGCACCAATGCTGCAGAAGACAGCGGCTAAAAACGTATGCGCCCTTTTTGTCTACCTGCACAAGAGTGTGATCAAAAATCAATACTCACAGGGGCAGTACTCGATTTCGATGTCATCCAAGCTGGCGGCTTGGGTTTGCCCTGGAGTGAATTGAACCTGGTATTGGAAGTAGCGGTTGGGGGGGCTTGCAATGGGATCGGTGGAGGCGATCAGTGCTGACCAGGGGGCTGAATCGAGTGCTGCCGGTGTGTTTGCGGTGCGGGTGGTGAGGGTGACATCGGCGTCGATGGGGAGCGTGGCGGTGTAGGTCAGGTTGCCGTACAACGAGAAGACGCCAGCGTCGAAGATTTGCGAGATGTATTTGCCGTCCGGGTCCCAGGGGCTGCCCGCCGGGGGACGGTGGTGAACGAGGACTGAGCCGTAGGTGAGGGTTCCCGAGGTGGTGTTTTCGGTATCGATGAAGTGGAGGCGCCATGCACCGGCGGCGAGCTGCCCATTGAACGCGGTTCGACCGGTGTAGCAAGTGTTCTCGGTATTCTGGTTGTCGTGGAACAGGTCAGTGGTGGTTCCGTTGGGATGGTACAGGGTGACCTCGTAGTCGGCCCCGTCACCGGTGAGCCGGAAGCAGACGTCCACCGAGTCGATTAGGTGATCGTGCGGCGCTGAGACGTGAATGTAGGCGTCGGCGGTTCCTCCTTGGGGCAGGGGAACGTTTTTATAGGAGGCATTGCCCGTGCTGGTGGCATTGGCTCGCACTGCGGGACGGTACCGATCAGGGGGAATAACGGTGTTGGGGAGCTCTGGGCTGGTGTCGCCGAAATAGAGCAGGGCTCGTGAATTGTCTCGATGCTCGGTCATCTCGGCCACCACGTCGTGCCACCCCGCCTCGAGCCAGATCGGTCCCGAGGTTTCATCGGCGTAGGTGTCTCCCCAAAAGTCCAGCAGCAGGTTGCCGTCGATCCACAGCCGATGGCCGTCGTCCGTGCTGAAACGGAAGTTGTAGTTGTCCGACAGGGCAGTGCGGACCTGTCCGACCCAGCGCACGCCGAAGAAGTCCCGGTGGGTGATCCCCACATCCGCTGGATATCCACCCGTATCCCAGTCGTAGTTGATCGCACCGGTATCGAGGCGATGCCCGGAGAACCATCTGGCGTATTCCCAATCGTACCCCTGCATTTCCAGTCCGGTTATTTGATCGGTCAGCGGCAGACGGAGCGCCGTAGAAGGGACCACCTCTCGTGTGACCGAAGGGGCTTCCCACTCCAACTTGAATCGTGCCTCCCCGAGGTGTTCGGAGATGCCGATGCGAATCGGGTGCCATCCCGGTTCGGCAACTGTGAAGTTGTGGGAGGATGCATCCAAGTCGGCATTGGCCACCCTCACCCAACCCGTGCTGTCGTGGATATCGATGAATGCCCGATCGTCGACGTTAACATGAAGGGTGTAGGTTTCAGCAAACAACAGTTGAAGCTCCCCCTCGAAGCCAACAGTGTAGTCAAAGTCGTCGGAGAGACCCAATCCCCCAGGCCGACCGCCCTCCCAGTCCTGATCCAGATCCCCGGAAATCTTGCGACCGCTCTCACCGGCAGCCAGCACATCGGACCAGTTGGTAGACGCCGGATCGACAATCACTTCACCGGGATGCCCGGTCATCAAGAGCGCCCCGGTGCGATAGGCGGTCGGCGCCACCGAGCCTGTGGTCGTCACATGAGTTGACAGCAATGACGGGCCATTATCAGAAAAGTCGGCGGTCGAGTCCTCGTTCCAGGTGACAGTGGTACAGGAACAATCTGTATCCGAGTCGGTATCAGCATCCGTATCCGTATCGGTATCGGCATCTGTATCGGCGTCCATGTCAGAATCGGTGTCTGTATCGATGTCCGAGTCCGCGTCAGTATCGGTGTCGGAATCGGTATCAGCATCCGAATCAGCATCTGAGTCACCATCAACATCTGTGTCAGCATCGGAGTCGGTATCCGAATCGGAATCCGCATCAGTATCCGCGTCCGTATCCCCATCCGAATTCGCGCCACCATCAACAGCTGTAATCGGGAGGGCTTCAATTTTGATATATCCACAACCAGAGACTAAAATAGCAATACTGAACAAGGTAATAAGTGGAAGACGATATTTTTTAATGAAATTGTACATTTTCATTATTATTATAACCATTGAAAAAAGGAGAGGCAATGAGGTCCGGTCGAAGAGGAGAAAACGATGGGCGCTTGGGGATGTAATATTTTTCAAAATGACGCTGCGTTGGACTGGCTTTTGGAGCTCCAGGAGACGGTCGGTTTTTCGTTGGTCGATAACACGTTTGATGTTGTAATGAATCAAGCGGACAGCTATCTCGATGTGGATGATGGGTCGCGGGGGCTGGCGGCATGTGAGGTCATTGCCAGGCTCAAAGGGGCGGGCGGCGTTCCTGTTGAACAATTGGATGAGTGGGTGGCCAAGCCTCGACCTGTTGTAGATGAAGAACGAGTTGCGCGGGCGCTAGCGGTGATTGACCGAATTGTGGGTTCTTCATCGGAAGTTGCAGAACTTTGGGACGGAATTCCCGAATGGCGGGCGGCGGTGGACGATCTACGCCGGCGCGTGGCAGGGTGAGGGGTGCCAGGATTGGGGCGAGAGGAAGTTGAACGGACGGCCTACCCCCGAAGCACCGCTCCCCCTCAACTCAGCGGTACACCCTGATCGAAGGAGGTAAGAATGTCTGTGATCGTAGTTGACGTAGAGAGTGATGGACCCATTCCAGGTGATTATTCCATGGTTTGTTTTGGTGCGGTCGTCGTGGACGATGAACTGAACAAGACATTTTACGGCCGGCTGAAGCCGATCAGTGAGTCTTGGATACCTGAAGCACTCGCAGTATCCGGTTTTAGTAGAGAAGAAACGTTGGCGTTTGATGACCCCAAAGAAGTCATGCTGAAATTTGGCAAATGGACAAAGGAACAATCCAAATCCAGACCACTGTTTTTCAGTGACAACAATGGATTTGATTGGCAATTCATCAATTGGTATTTCCATCATTTCGTGGGGGATAATCCGTTTGGGTTTAGTTCCAATAATATTGGATCACTCTATAAGGGGTTGGTCTCAGACATGTTCAAGAATTTTAAACATTTGAGAAAAACAAAGCACACCCACAACCCGGTTGATGATGCCATGGGCAATGCCGAGGCGCTATTGCATATGAAGAAGGAAATGGGCTTGAAAATCAGTTTGAAATAAAAGGCGCCGGCGATATGACTCAGAAGAACACACTCGTCGATCAAATCCGGTTGACCGAGCATCTGGTAGAGGTGCTCATCAGAAAGGGAGTCCTTTGATGCTACTGCACCCGAAGGGGTAGCTCCAAGAAAGCCTGGTGTGGTTGATCGTGGTGGAATCTAACCGAATAGGGCACGAGTGTGGGCGGCTCGTAGAGTGCGTCGAAGGTATCGATGACCAGGACCAGCCGGTGGCCCGGGGGGAGGTTATCGGCAGTGGCGCTCAGCTCGAAGGTCACGGTGGTCGGCTGGCCGGGCTGTGCTTCGTGTGTGGAATGGGGGCCGTAGGTGATTAATCTTCCCTTGCCTCTGCTGTCTTGATCGTAGAGATACCCCACCAGATGAAACCTTCGGTATGACGGCGTTACGCGTACTGTGATTCGGGGAATCCCTCTGATCGAGAGCGGCTGGGTCAGTTTTTCCGTTTGATAGATAATGCCGTGAAGACGATTCACCGCCGGAATCCAGTGGTAGACTGGCAACCGCGCGTGCGCTTCCAAGATGGGCGTCAACACCGGAACTCCTGAGCTCGCCCCTGAGTCGATCCCTGAGAATATCTTTTTAGTCTTCTCGGATGGATCGGGATCTCGTGACAATTTGCCATTGCTCCACAGGGTCGGAGACTCGAGGTAGTAGCGGGCCGATACCACACTGTCGTCCGGCCAGTCGTCGAATCCTTCTCTTTCTGACGAATGGTTGAGCTGCATCGTTACGGCGGGGCGCGGCGGCTGGGGCTGATCTTTGAGCCAGTGATCCAGCCAGGCAAAAGCGTTGTTCCAGACCTCATTGGGCAGCCCAGCGAGCCCTCCCAGTTCTGCGGTCATGTGAATGCCCTGGTTGAGGTCCAGCTGCTTGGGCACGGTGAGCGCCTCGTAGAACGCCAACAGCTCGTTGGGCCGAAACAGGTTATCCCTGAAATTGTTGCTCAGAAACACCGGTGATTCTCTGTCGTTGATCAGGTCGACATAACGGATCGGGGACCGTTGCTCCCCCCAGGCCATCACCCCGTCGATGTCATCGTGAGACAACAGACGCCAATACATTTCGGCAATTTCAGGATCCATCTCACCGGTGAGGTAGCCGGTCCCCACCAGAATGGTACTCCAAATCAAGGCCGGTGTTTGTCCGGCGTACAACGCCTTGTTCAGATCTGCCCATCCGCTCATCGCCACAGCCGTCTTGAGCCGCGGCTCGTGGGCCAACCCCATTAGCGCAATGCCGGCACCGTAGGAGACCCCACCGATGCCGATGTTGTCCTCGTCGGTCGGTGTGTTGTCGAGCAACCAGTCCACCACAGCGTGTACATCTTCCACGTCCTTCGGACCGGCAGTTTGGACCTGCCCACCGGAAAGTCCCCAACCCCGGGAACTGTAGCTCAGGACAATGTAGCCCCGCTGCACCAAAGACAGTGCGGGCATAAAATACTCATGCTCCTCCAGCACCCAACTATTGGAAAAGACCACCGCCGGAAACCCCTGCGCCGAGTCAACCAGAGGGATAAACACATTGGCCGCCAGCTGTGTCCCATCCGCCGACTCGATCCAGATGCAATCGAAGTACTCGAACTCGACCGACTCGACCTCCCGGTCGAATTCGGCCATCCTGCCCTTTGGGTCGGATTGCATCCCCCTCTCTTCTCGGTTGAATTCGGCCCACCCTGACGGCTGGCCGGCCCAATACACTCGCTGTTCGGGTGGCGCCTCGTTACACCCGGAGAGAAACGAAATCGTAAATAAAAACAACTGTATACGTTTCATGGTGATTCCCTCCCAAGTTGAGGAACGACCCCGCTCCTCGTTGAAAACCTTGAACAATCCGACCCACTGGTGTCAGCTGATATGGATTAACGACATACTAACCGGTTAGTTAAGAAGAGAAGTGAAAATTATCAATAAATCAATCGAACTCGAACAACACGTTTCGAGGAAGCTACGACCACGATCCACGAGGGGCGGCTTCGAACTTAAGGAGTATGACCGATGTCTATGGCAATGGCGTGATCAACAGTTGTGTGGCTCAGGGCAGATCGGATCAGTTCACACAGGCGCAGTGCAAGTAACAGGCACGGTGGCTGAAACCGCCGTTGGGCAGTTGTCCGTTGGCGCCCCAGTTGGAGTTGTTGTCTGTCGAAGAGCATTCCACGGTTGTCCAATTGCTGCCACTGGCTTTCTCGGGAAACCAGTATTTCCCCAGCTGGTTGCCGCTGTGTCGAGTGCCTTGCTGGTCAAAGCCTCCCTTATCGGCGCAAACACTGTTGCAGTTCTGACCGAGAGCGCCCACATACCAGCAGGCGTTGTTGTATGCCAAGCCGCCGCACTCCGGTTCACCAAAGGTCAACCGCAAGCGTTGATCCGGCTGCGTCCGGCAGGTTGCCGTGCCGGCGCCACCCCAGTTGTAGTTTCCAATACAGGGGCGGAACGAATAGGAGCTGCCGCATTGGCAGATCTTCTGGTCGACCGACACTTCCATTCCATTACCACACTTGCCCACATACCAGGTGTGCCCGTCACAGGTCGCTTCGAACCTTCGCTCGTGTTTGAGCGATGCAGCGATGTCCGCGATAATGTTTCGATCAGTACAACTGACACCAGCTGAATCGTAGCTGCCTGCCAGCGTCAGCTCGGTATAGGCGACTCCCAGGTCTAGCCGGAAATCGTTCCAGTTATTGCACTGCTCGACTGTGGGCGCAAGCCCGTTGGTAAAATGCTCGTCAAACACATCGGCTCGCGGCACACCGGCAGGCCGCACTTCTATGCCGAGATGCTGCATCGGTGCCCAATTGCCGCTAGTGTCCTGGGCACTGGCCCAAAGCACCGCGTAAGCATTTGCCGTCGTTGCGCCGGCGGGGACTTCAAATGTCCAGCGCCCAGTAGCCGCGTCGTAATCCGCAGGTTCATCAAATACGGTGTACAGCTGTCGCGCCTGGTCATAGACATAAATGTGAATGGGCAACTGAATGCCAAACGCATCATTGGCTGTACCCCAAATCAGCAGCGATCCATCCTCCTCCTGATTGATCGGACTGGGCACGTCGATGGTCAGCTCAGGTGGAACCAGGTCACAGACACTGTCATCGATGACCAATGTTTGCGTGACGCAGTTGTTGTCGGTGTTGGTCTCGTAGGTTTCTCCGGCTGGATCCGCGCATACTTCTAGGCGATGGGTACCATAGGTGGCCGCCCACGCCGTATCCGGCCAAGTGATCGATTGACTCACTGGCAACGGTTTGGTGACAATCGCTTCATCCACGAGATCCCAACTCCCGTTGTCATCGATATCCAGCCTCAGGCGCACCCGGGTGCTCGGTGCGATCAAATCACCGGCCGCCAGATTCTCAAGCACCGCTGAGAACGTCACCGCTCGGCAGGCCATACTTTCGGGATGCATGGACGAATCGGTAATCGCCAAATCCGGTGGACCCAAGGCACACGCCGGGGGCATGGGGCTGGGCCCTTTGTAATCAGTGAAATATACATTGGGGGCCAAGTGATAGGAAATACCCGCTGAGCCCACGGCAGCAACCGAATACGAATACGTCATACAATCGGTTAAATTATTATAACCAATGAAGAACTGATTGGTGGGCGCCTTGCGGGTTCTCGCCCCGTAGCTTGGAGCGAAGGGTGAACCGCTATAAATGCTTCGACTGAAAATACGGTACTCCAAGGCACCGGGTACTTCATCCCATTCTAAGACGATCCCGGCCCAATTGGGGTAATCCGGATGATATCCGTCGCGGAGACGAAAGTTGCCGGGCGCCGGCAGCTCAGAGCTCCACGGATAGTCGCGGTTCTCGGCAGCGCAAGTGGTGGCCGGATCGCAGCCGTGCATCTGACGAACCGCCTGCACATCGATATCAGAGAGAACCGGGCGGGGCCAACTGCAATACCCGACTCCCATCACCGATTCGATATCAAATGGACCCACGTGGACATCTCCGTACGAACCAATGCCACGCAAGACCTGGCACCACTCGGGCATATCCGGGGTAACGGGCCGATTCTGCTCATGGGAAAAGCTTAGCGAGTGTCCGAATTCGTGTATCACCGTCGCGCGAAAACGGTTCGCTCGATCCAAATCATCGAGGTTGAGATACCTCGAAGCAAATACGACGTCAGCGTTGGTGGCGGTTTCGCAATGGCCGGGGCGTCCCAGGGAGCTCGGATTGTCGCTGTCCCTAAAGAGAACGCGAAGACAGCCCTTCTGACTGCCCAGGCCATAGCCCGGAGTCGAGCTGTAGTAGCGCTCGGGATTTTCATCCGATTGCACGCAGGGGGACCAGCCGACAAATGACACATTGGAAAATTTGGCCCAGCTGTTCTCCAGGGTCGTCCTCACGAATTGCATGTACTCCTGGAGCTGCTGCAACTCTTGTGGATCCCCATTGCTATTGTCAATGTAACACACGTCGAGCGGCAACTCGTCAGGACTGTAAACGTAGTGACTGCGATACGAAGCGGCAGCCTCACTCTCGTCTACCGTACGGTCCCCAAAAGACGAATCCGATTTGTCGCAAGCCATTAGCGGCAAGGCCCCCACAATCACCACAACGGTCCAGCGCAGGATGTGCGCCGTTTTCCTCTCTCCACAGACCCGATAATCCATTTTATCCTCCAAACAATAAATAACCTCAACGGACACCACATCCGTTAAACACTTACCTTACATCTAGACGATTGGGTGAATTACAATGGACAAAAAAAAATACAACAGTTCTTTTTGACGTGGGGACTGTGCGTCCTGGGAAGCGACGGGACCGGCCTACTATTGACGCCTGAGAAACAACGCTAATGTTTAAATTCACGGGTAGCCACGAGGGCTACCCCTACTACACGTAATTATTTGAAATTATTGTAGGGGCAATCCCTTGCGGTTGCCCTTTCAACAGGGCTCGTGCAGATTTGTTGGTTACTTCTCAGGGATCACTATTTGGCTTCTCTGATCAGCGCCTGCACTACCTCTGCCGAGATCGCCTTGGCGTCGGCGCGGGTCTTTATTTTTTTGAGGTACTTGATCTTTCTGTCTTTGCCTACCACCATCACCACTTCCACATCATCACAGTCACCCAGTTGCCACGCGGTTTTCAGCTTCTGTGTGGGATCCAAGAAAATCGGTGAGCGTTCGAACGGAATGCCCATTTCGGCCCGCCGTTTGATGGAGCGTTTGATCTTTGCTCGAATGAGAAAATTGGGAATCCAAGTGTCCTTGGTGTTGACGATGCCCATGCCCAGAAAGTCATCCTTGTCGAGTCGGCCGTCGTCGGTGGCTTGCTTGAGCGCGTCGGTGAGGATCACCTCCGGGGAATCATCCACATCCGGGTCGACGTAGACAATGTACAAGGGGCGGGTACCGAACTGGGGAATTTTGACTTCGGCCTTGCGCACAGTGAGGATGGTTACATTTTCCAATAGGCTTTTCGTGGGGCCAGCAACCACGAAGGAGCAAAACGCCACTACCACCAGGGCAACACTGATTCGAACTATCCCAACGCGCTTCATCGTTTGATCACCTCGTCAGTCAGTTTTTCCACCCACAATCATATCAGACTGAACACCAGTATGATCAATTCAATCGCGGTGTGCTCCGAACTGTCTAGTGTGCCACGGTGCATAAATCGGCAGTTGCGGTTGCAGTTTCAACGGATCAATCGAAGCGGTTTTTCAGGGAGAGGTTGAGGCGTATGTCCACAAGGTGCAAGCTGTTCGATCAGTTCTTGGGCCTCAAACTGTAGTGTGGTGCGTTTTTGGTGACAGCAGAATTTCCGTTTTCCCCCAAAAACAAGTGCGCAGTTCTGTGACGATCAACTGCAATATCGCCGACGCGAGCGGCGTGGCCTCGGCCGCGCTCTACTACCGCGCCACCGGCGGCGGTGCCTTCACCTCAGCGGCAATGGTCAACTCGGTAGACGAGACCTGGACAGGGGAGATCCCCGGCGCAGCGGTCACCACGGCCGGGGTGGACTACTACCTCGAAGCGGTCGACTCAGCTGCGTCACCCAACACGGGCACTGAGCCGGTGGAGGGTGCCGGGGCTCCTCATCAAGTGACCATCAACTATCCCGATGAAACGCCGCCCGAGGTTGCGGTCGACGCGTTAAGCTCGCCCCAAACAGCAGGGGAGGATCTGCCGGTCACCGTCACCGCCACTGACGACAGTGGGGTCGCGGCCGTGGCGATCTACTACCGCACCCAGGGGGACACCGCCTACAAATCGATCGCTGCCGGTGGTGACGAGCCCAATTTCTCCGCGACCATTCCCGGAGCAGACGTGGCCGAGCCGGCGATTGAGATTTATGCCGAAGCGGTGGACGGCGCCACGTCGGCCAACACCGGCGTCTCCTCGGTTGTCGTGGCGCGCCCATTTGAATTGCAGCCGGGGGCTTCGCGCATAAAGCGGGCCAAATCAATTCGTCTTTGAGTTGGCGAGTCTCATTCCACGCACATGCACCTGTCTCGAAGGCAAAAACCCAACGGACAGCCACCGTTTGTGCATTGCCTGTCTGTAGTGCACGGACGGCCGGTGCAGGTCGGATCGCAGGCAGCGGGTTTCTTTTCGCACGTTGACGTCCATGAATCACACCACTTTCCCGCACTACAATCGGCATCGTCGCAACATTCAGCGCATTCGTTGTCAGAACAACAATGGGGCGTGGCGCCACCGCAATGGCCATCTCTTCCGCATTCTTCGCAGCTGTTGTTGACGCAATGATCGCTGCCAGTGCAATCGTCGTCGACGCAACATTCTCCAGATTCACAATGTCCGGCGCAACATATCTCCCCATTTGTGCAACCGCTATCGTTGCAGCACTCGGAACCCCAAACAGGAGACCGATAGACCTTCCAGAATTCGCATCCGCAAAATTTTCCCAGATCGCCCTGTGAATCGCTGCAATTGTAACAGTCCCCGTTTGTGTCTCTGTAGGACAGGGCCGTGTCGAGGAAATCATCACACTTCATCAGGTTGAAGTCCTCCACGCATCCTCTGCCATCCCAGGTGCCCAGAGAATAGTGTGCATACTCTTGGCCACCGCAACCCCGGTCCGGGTAGAAACTGCCAAATGCTTCTGGACTTTCAATCAAGGGCTCGCAAATTTGGCTCAACGCGTTTTTTGAAACGCTGACTGTCGTGTCCACTTCGCCCCTTGACTCGTCACATGCGCAAGCAATCAGTCCCAGAATTGGAATTACGACCAAACACTTCTTTTTCATTTTATCCCCCTTCAGATGAACGAGCGACACAAACATCGCCCGAATTTGGTCCGACTAGAGCACCTCTTTGAACGATTGTCTAGCTGAAACCCTCGTTTGGTCTGTGACAGGATTCGATTGAAAAAGGAGTTCGCAGTTTCCAATAGTCAGCGCGGATTCCGGTTTTTGTGTACAGCGGATTTTGTGGACGTTCGAACAATTGGATCTGCTGCTCGCTGATCAATCCCACACCTGCCGGGCAGTGCACGTTGCTTCTTTGGTACCCCAGAGAGCCAACGAACAAACACCGTTTGGTTCAACCGGCTGCCCCGAGCGCGCAGAATCAATCTCGACCGGTTCGTGGGAGTGCCCGAACCAAGAACACCGAACCTTTTTGGTTCGGGCTGAAGGCGTTGGACCGCCGCATTGAACGCTCAGACCTTGCCGCGAGCCCGAGCAGGGTGTCGACTGAACAGTTGATCGTTGATTTGGACGCGGTCAGCGGTTGAACCAAAGCGTCTGACCTTCGATTGAGCGCCTCGAGGCAGTGAACCGAAGGTCCGACCCTTGTTCAAACCACATATGCCACATATCGTAAAGGGTCTGACCTTCAATTGAGCGTTTCGAGGAAGTGAACCCAAGGTCCGGACCTTCACTGAGCTAATCTTCGGTACGGCGGGAAATGGGGGTGTAGGCGCTCCCCAGGGAAACTGAGACACTCTTGATCATGGCGTAGACCCGCTTCCCTGATTTGAGGTCCAGCTCGGTGGCGGCCTTGGGGGTGACGGTGGCGATGAGGGGTTGGTCGCCGATGGTCATCCAGACGTCGACCGGGGTGCCGAGGGTCGGGTCGGTGAGCTCGGTCACCGTTGCCGGGAAGATGTTCTGAATGCTGGTGCCCCTGATCGGCTCGAGGGCGATGCCCACGTTTCGGGGGTGAACGCGGATGCGGACCGGGTTGCCCACCGGCACCTCGGCCCGCGAAATACAGAACTCACCCCCGTCGAACTTAAGGCGCGTGATTCCCTGTTTATCGCTGTGGGAGGCGACCGATGTGTCGAGCACCACGCCGGCATCGGAGCGACCTGCGAGCTGTTGAAATTCGGGCCGCGCGGTGATTTCGGCCACATCGCCCACGGCAATGGTGGCGCCCTTTTCGAGAAAGACGAGGGTGTCGGCCAGATTGAGGATTTCGTCCACCGAGTGGGTGACGTAGAGCACGGGCACCTTGAGCTCGACGGGGAATCGGCCGATGTAGGGCAGCAGTTCGGCTTTGCGCGCCGCGTCCAGCGAGGCGAGGGGTTCGTCCATCAGCAGCAGCCGGGGACTGGTGAGCAGGGCACGGCCGATGGCGACCCGTTGTTTCTCACCACCGGACAGGGTGGCCGGGCGGCGGCCGAGCAAGTGACCGATGCCCAGGAGATCGACCACCGCGTCGAATTGAATGTAGCGCTGGTTCGGTAGCGTCCGCTTCATTCCGTAGGTGAGATTGGACCGGACCGTCAAGTGGGGAAAGAGCCGGTCCTCTTGAAATACGTAACCAAAGCGCCTTTTTTCCGGCGGTATGT
>JANQET010000237.1 GCA_028278265.1 Myxococcota bacterium | reverse complement strand
TTGGCGACCTCAAATGCCATGTGGCGTACGGCTGCAGATTTCGCGAGTCAGCATAATCCGGGAGTCGGCATAATGCCGGTAATGCTGATATCGGCATTAGCGCCATACCTTCGCGAGTCATTTGGTAATGAAGAGCGTTCCTTTAAAGGCGATTCAAGAGCTGTTGGGTCATTCGACGATTGAGATGACGATGCGCTACGCTCATCTATCACCCAAGGTGAAGGTAGAGGCCGTATCTGTTCTCGATAAGCCGGGGGAAATTTTGGGGCACCATAGGGGCACCAAAACAGATCGAGGCTTGTAAGTTGCTGAAATTAAAAATGAAAATTAGCGGAGAGATAGGGATTCGAACCCTAGGTACCTTGCGGTACACACGATTTCCAGTCGTGCACCTTCGGCCTCTCGGTCATCTCTCCGAAATAAGATGTAAAAGAGCTAAGATTCTCAGCGGAGAGAGTGGGATTCGAACCCACGGAGGCTCTTAACCTCACACGATTTCGAATCGTGCGCCTTCGACCGCTCGGCCATCTCTCCGCGGCGGAGAATAGGGCGTGGTTCCGCTCGAGTCAAGTAAAGTTTCGCCGGTGTATTTTTGTCCTTGCCCCTGGCGCGGGGATCGCGTTTGATACCCACGTATCCCAGCGGGAGGAGCTGCTGTGGTCCCACACCGAAACCTGTCACGAAAAGAGACTGTCAAATGATCACGATCGCCGATATCGAACAGGCACATCAGCGCATTGCCGAGCTGGTCAACCGCACGCCGATCATGACCTCGCGGACGTTAGATGACTCCACAGGGGCGAAAAACTATATCAAATGTGAGAACTTCCAGCGGGTGGGAGCCTTCAAATTTCGCGGGGTCTCCAACAAACTCGCCCTGCTGACCGAGCAGGAGCGGGCCCGGGGGGTAGTCACCCACTCCAGCGGCAACCACGCCCAGGCCGTCGCGCTGGCCTCTAGTCTGTTGGGCATCGAGGCGGTGGTGGTGATGCCCCGCAACGCGCCTCAGGTTAAAGTAGAGGCAACCGCCGGGTACGGGGCGCGGATCGTGCGCTGTGAGAGCAGCGCCGAGGCCCGAGTGCACACCTGCCAGGCGCTGATCGAGAAGCACGGGTATACCTTGGTTCACCCCTATGACGATGACCAAATTATTGCCGGTGCTGGCACCGCATCTTTCGAATTAATTAATGATATCAAATGGTTAGACGTACTATTCTGCCCTGTCGGCGGAGGCGGATTGCTCAGCGGCTCGTCCGTGGCCACCAAGGGGCTCTGCCCGGCAGCGCGGGTCATCGCGGTCGAGCCCGAGCGGGCCGACGACGCGTTTCGATCGCTCAGGGACGACGAAATCTATCCCAGCGTCTACCCGGACACCATTGCCGACGGCTTGCGCACCTCCCTCAGCCCCCGTACCTTCGAGATCATCAAGCAGCACGTGGACCAGATCATCACGGTCACCGAGGCCGAGATCGTCGAGGCGATGAAATTCCTCTGGATTCGAATGAAACTCGTGGTCGAGCCCTCCGGCGCGGTTTCGATCGCCGGACTGCGCAAAATGGCCGCTGCCCACACTGGACAGCAGGTCGGGGCGATCATCAGCGGGGGCAACGTGGATCTCAATCCGCTCTTTGAGCACTACGATCGGCTGCTCGAGCAGTAGCGCCATAAGGGCTCGATTACGGGGGTGTCACCATTTGTTCTGGGGTGGGGGCCGGTGTGTTGCGGTGAATGTCATCCACCGCCAACTGATCATCCAGGGCGCGTTGCCTTTCCTCTTCCTCGGTCTGGCAGACCTTGACCGGTACGCGGCTGCCGGTTTCTTCGCGGTACTCGCAATCCGCGTCGTCCCCGGTGTGAGCCCTGGGGGAGATGGCTCCGCATCCGACCAACCCAATCATCATCAGACAAAAAAACAGATAGGACCACGTCATGTCACACTCCTTCATAGACCCGCAGCGCACGGGTCTACGGCATTTCCCCGCTACAAGGTATGCGACTATTTAAGGATAGCGAGCGCCGGTTGGCTTGTCAATCAAAGCGGGGGCAGCGACTGGGGGATGGAGGTGCGGTCTATGGGTTTTGATTGGGCGGCTGTTCGGCAAACGTATTGCGCTGCATCTGATCGAGGGCCTGGGTGTCATCCTCTGCGCGCTGGCGTTTCTCGTCCTCGGATTCACACACCTTGACGGGTACGCGGCTACCCACCTCGGTGCGGTACTCGCAGTCCTCATCATCCCCGGTGTGGGTCCGTGGCTTAACCATCCCACACCCCAACCAGACCACGGCGCTCAATAATAGAATCAAATAGGTCCACTTCATCTCATACTCTTTCTCACCGTTTTCGATCCACTTTCCGGATCCAGTGCGTTGCCCCGCTGCAAGGCTTGCATATCCTACAGGTTAAAAGGGTCCGAATTCGTTGTCAATTGCCAGATGAGACGGGACGAGCGGTAGTCACCCCGGGCGAGCCAGTGTGGTCGGTTGGAAATTTACGGACCGGTGCTGCCGGGGAGTTCTGCGGGGGTGTTGCGGTTAATCTCTTCCATTTTGAGTTGATCGTCCAAGGCGCGCTCCTCCTTTGACCGCTCGGTCTCACACACCTTTGTCGGAACGCGGCTGCCGGTTTCGGTGCGGTATTCACAGTTTTCGTCATCTGCCTCTGCAGTTCGGGGCTTAATCATGCCACACCCGATCCACACCGTGGTGACCAGCCCGAGTAGTACGATATATGCCCATTTCATGGCGGACTCCTTTTTGCTCACTTGGGGCCCGTTTCTCGGGCCGTATTTCCGTTGCCGGTGGCAGTGTAAAACGTAATGGGTGACCCCGCGGTTGTCAATTGAGCGGTATCCCAACAGAGTACCACCCTCGGAGGAGTAGCCGACCAAATTTGTCTAATCGGCAGTGATGTTGTACACCTGCTCTCGACAACCATGACGGAGGTGACCATGCGTGTCTCAATAATTCTGAGCGTTATCATATGGGTAGGAACAGTGGGCTGCGGCGGTGAAAAAGACACCGCGTCTGCAAAAAAAGAGGATGGCAAGGCCACCCCGACCAGAACCAAACGGGAGCCCAAGACCGTTCCCAAAAAGGAGATCAAGCCCCCCACCTCGGCGTTGCTCGTGGCCCAGTCCCAGTTCAAAGCCGATAAAGACGGCGCGTACACCAAGCCGGATGCCGCGTCCCTGTTGGTGTTGAAACAGAGCGAACGCAAGTGGGTCAAAGAGCAGATTACCGACAAAGAATCCAATGTCTTCCACAAGGCCCTGCCTTACGGCAATGAAGGTATCCTTACCCTGGGGGCCAATGAGGCGCTGCTCAAGCTGTGGCGCAAAAAGGAGGGCAGCTGGCAATCGGAAACCCTCTGGCATCCCAAATTCGGCGGCAAACACAACCGCTTGCGCGATTTCGAGATCGCCGACTTCGACGGGGACGGCAACCAGGATTTGGCCATCGCGACCCACGATCAAGGGGTGGTTGCCGTGGTTTGGCGGCGGGGAGACAAATGGGAGCCCCAGGAGCTCGACCGGCAAAAAGACATCTTTGTCCATGAAATAGAAATTGGTGACTTGAACAAAAATGGAAAACTGGAAATTTACGCCACTCCGAGCGACCGCAACCGGCTCCACGGCAAGGCCCAGGGGGGCAAGGTGGTGCAGTTCGAGTACGACGGAGAGGCGTTCAAACGTACCGAAGTGGTCAGCTTGGCCACCCGTCACGTCAAGGAGATTCTGGTCGCCGATGTGGATGAGGACGGGACACAGGAGCTCTACGCCGCGATCGAGGCCAAGGTCGAAGAGGGGCAGATCAAGGAACCGGTGGAGATTCGACGGTTCGATCTGAAGGGGGATACCTTCAAAGCGCGCAAGGTGACCACGATCACCGATCGGTTCTGTCGCTTCCTGGTGGCCGGCGATGTGGATCGGGACGGGGCGACCGAGCTGGTCGCGGCCAGTTTCTCGGCCGGGGTGTGGGTGATCGAGCACGAGGGCAACCGCTACACCTCGACCTGTATCGACAAGCGCTCGAGCGGATTCGAGCACGCGGCCTATGTGGCCGATCTCAACGAGGACGGCGACGCCGAGCTCTACGTGGCCGATGACCAGGGCGGGGTGATCCGGCAGTACGAGTACAAAAAAGGCCAGTACCGGGCCAGGGTGCTCCACCGCCGGGCCGTGCCCAGCCAGGCGATGGTCTGGAACATCACGCAAATCGGTCTCGACCTAATCTAGTAGGGGCGAACCTCGTGTTCGCCCTGGTCGGTTCTTTTTTTTTACCTCCCTTAGAACAATTTTTGCGACCATCGACCGGGGTAAAAGCGTCTTGCCTAACAGGTGCGCAACCCATTGGTGGGATGCACACTTGTAAGTGTATGGCGTGGAGAATCCGGAGTTCGTGCAGATGAGCAGTCGCGACAATCAGACCCGCTGGCAACAATTGACCGGGTTGTTGTCCCCGCTGCACTCGCAGATGTTGAGCACTGCCCGGCGGCTCTGTCGATCCCTTTCGGACGGAGACGACCTGTATCACGAAACCGTGTTGCGGGCGTTCGACAAGCTGCACACCCTCAAGGACGAGGCACAGTTCAAGGCGTGGTTCTACGCCGTGTTGTTCTCTGTGCACCGCTCCCAGTACCGCAGGAGGTTTTGGCGCCGCCTCAGCCCATGGGATGCGGTCGCGGAGCGGGAAAAGGCACAGTCGAACGACGGGGCAGACGCCCTTGGCACCGCATGGCAAAGCGAAGAACGCATCCGGCGAGCGCTCGCCGTGTTGCCGGCCAAGCAGCGCGAAGCGATTGTGCTGTTCGAACTCGAGGGCTGCTCTGTCCGGGAAGTGGCCGACCTTCAACGAGCGACACCCTCTGCGGTGAAGTCTCGGCTGTCGAGGGCTCGTCGGCGATTGCGCCGGTTTTACGAACGTGCCGGGTGGCAAAGGGACCGTGGGTCCCCTGACCCCCTGCCCATCCGGAAACTCCCCCAAGGAGGAACGCCATGAGAGATGTCGATTCCCATGAGCGAAACAACCCCCCGGCTCGACCGGGCACTGACGAAGACCGCATCCGCCGGGATCTGGGCGCGCTGAAATGTGCGACCACCGAGGGGCTGCGGCCGCTTCATCACTTCACGCCCGATCGAGTACGGGAACCACAACCGAGTACTTTCAAGGAGACGATCATGTCTATTTTCAATCTTTTGACCAAGCGCCGTTCCCTGACCGCCGCAGTCGTTGCTGTCGCTGTGGCCCTGGCCCTGCTCGTCGTACCTATTTCGTACGCCCGCACGGTCGGCTGGGACACCGAGCTCACCCTGGCCGGCCCGGCGTTGAAGCTCGAGCAAATCAAACCGGTGGCCGAGCAGATGAAGGCGCTGCTCAACACCGACGGTGTCGCGGTAAGACTGGAGAAGGGCCCAAAGGGACAGAAAGTGAGCCTCAGCACCTTTGTCAGCGCCGAGCAGAACGCCGACGCAGTGGCCACGATCGAGGCCTTTGCCCGGTCGCTCAAGGCCAAGGGGTTTGTCGCCCGGACCACGGTGATGCCCAAGGTGGAGCAGGTCTCGAGCAATGTCTACGCCATGGCCCAGGACAAGATCATCACGATCAGCAAGGACGGCAAGACCCCCGAAGAGCTGGAAGAGGAGATCCTGGCCCAGCTCGAAGCCGCCGGGGTGAGCTATGCCGAGGTCAGCGTAACCGAGGAGGACGGCCGAACGAAGATCAAGGTCGAGGCGGAGTGCGAATGCGGTGACGAGGGGTGTGAAGAGGGACACGGCTCGTTTCCCAAGTTGGTGGTCACCTCCAACGAACCGGACACCGAGGAGCACCACCGCATCATGATTCGCGAGGAGATCGAGGAGACCGAGGACGGCACCACCTTGATCATCGCGCTGGCCATCGACGACAAGAAGGTCGAGCTGCGCGTGGCCAATCCCCAGGAGATGAGCGACGAGGACTTGGCCGACCAGGTCACGGAGCTGCTCAGCCAACAGGGCATCGAAGCCGTGGTCACCGCCACCGATGGCAGGGTGCGCATCATCCCACAGTTGAACTAGCACCTAATCAATTCAAAAAGGTCGGCTGAAAAGCTCCCCCTTGAAAAAGGAGGGTGTTGTTTTAGTCTGTGCTTCGCGGCTTTCGATGTAGGGCTGGGGTTCACCCCCAGCCGCTTTCCCTCGTCACTGCTGAGCGAGC
>JANQET010000200.1 GCA_028278265.1 Myxococcota bacterium | reverse complement strand
AAGATCGGCGTCGCGGGAATGACGGAGTTTACACCGGCATGAGCAAACGAATACCAAAGGAGGTGGCTTGATGCCTGGTCCGCCGGTCAGTGTGGGATGTTCGGTGATTCTCTCCCCGGGGATGGCCGGTCCGCCCGATTCGGGGGTGATCACGACGATCACCCAAACCGCGGTGACCGCTGGCGGGATGCCCTTGGCCACCATCGGCAGCATTTGCCAGATGGTCAATTCGGTGTCCGGGGCGCCGTACCCCCTGCCGATCGGGATGGGCGCGGGCGGTTCGACCAGCGTCAAGATCGCCGGTCAGGGATTGGTGCGGGTGGGGGATCTCATACCCTCCGGACCCGGGGTGTTGTCGATCATCGGTCCGCCGGCTGCGCCGTTCATCACTGATGGAGGTCCGCCATGAGTCGACCCAGAGACATCAAGCGCATCACTCCCCAGATGGGACGGGATTTGCGCCTGGACTATCTGAGCACCAGCGGCTTTTTTGAGGACGCGGATCTGTCCAGTGGGCGACCGCTGGATCAATCCCGCGTCCAACGGGATCTGTATACCGCATCGAGCATCGACAATCTGACCCAGGCAATCGCCAATCGACTCAAAACCCGTCGGGGAGAGCTGGCATCCTTGGGTCACCCGGACTACGGGTCCCGCCACCATGAGCTGTACGGGGAGCCCAACGTGGAGCGCACCCGCAACCTGATCAAGCTCTACGTGCTGCAGGCGCTCAAACGGGAACCACGCATTGAAAAGGTGCTCGAGGTCACCGTTCGCCCAGAGCACGATCCGCCGCGGGACATCGTGCGCATCGAGCTCTCGGTGCGGGTGATCGATGAGCCCCGGCCGTTGAACATGGTCGTGCCGTTTTACTTGGAGACTTCACAATGACATATGCCGCAGAACCATACGCTCAATTCGTCAACGATCTGCTCACCGGTCTCACCGGTGGGGTTGTGCGCGAGCGGTTTGTTTTTTACGCGGAAGACGGCCCGTTTTCCCTCTCTCCGCCCGGATCCGTTGTTCCCGGCTCGCTGCAGGTGTTCGGACAGGTCAGCGGGGTGTTTCAATCGTTCAAAAAGGATTTGGATTTTGAGCTCACCACTTCCAACGACATTGCCTGGTTCAGCGACGGCAGCGGCAGCCCTGCCGCGGACGCCACCTGGCCGGATCAGGGCACACCGTTTTTTGTCAATTACGATCACCAGGGACCCCAAGGGCCTGCCCCGCGGCTTACCGACCGCAATCCGGGCAGTGTGGTGCGCACCCTCTCGGAGAGCTTCGCCAGAGAATACGCCGTGGTGTCGAGGCAGCTGGAGGGGGTCTACCGGGCCGGATTCGTGGAGACGGCAACGGGGCGCGATCTGGATCAACTCGCGGCGCTAGTCGGCGTTACCCGGCGGGACCACAGTTTCGCTTCGGGTACGATTGTGGTCTCCCGGACCACTCCGGCACCGGCAGATGTTTTTATCCCCGCCGGCACGGTGGTCTCAACCCATGAGCCTCCGGTGGCCCGCTTCGCGACCACGGTTGATACAACGCTTCATCGGGGCAGCCTTTCCGCTGAAATTTCGATTCAGGCCGCGACCAGCGGACCGGACGGGGTGGTCCCGGCGCGGGGGATCAGCGTGATCCATCGACCGATTCTGGGCATCACTTCGGTGCTCAATCCCCAGGCCACGCAGCTCGGCGGGCCCAATGAATCCGACGAGATGCTGCGCGCGCGGGTGCAGCGGGCGTTGGAATCCGCGGCCAGTGCGACCCGCGGGGCGTTGGTCGGGGCCTTGGCGACCCTGCCGGGGGTGCGCGAAAAGGACGTGCTGATTCAAGAGGACTACCTGTTGCGCCCCGGGGTGTTGATCGTCAGCGTGGCTGCCGAACTGGATCGGGCGAGCTGCGTCCGGGCGCTGGATCTGATCGAGCAACACCGCCCGGCGGGCATCCGGGTGATCCACCGGTTGGATTGCACCGATCCCCCGGAAACCCTGTTGCCCGGTGCCAATGAGTTCGAAGAGGAGTTCGATGACCTCTACGACAGCTTGGAGGCGGCGGAGGATCTTTACGTGCCGGTAGTCGCCAAAGCGATTCTGGTGCCCGCCTCGGCCAATCTCACCGCCGATGCGCGAACGGCGATGCGGCAAGCCGGCGATGCGGCGATCATCGCTGCAGTGGAGGAGGTGGGCGTGGGCGAGCCGCTGGTTTACAACCGATTGATCGCTGCGCTGATGGGCATCGACGGGGTGCAGGATGCGGCCCTGGAGCTGCTGCCCAAGGAGCGGCCCACCGCGCCGCGCCATCGCAACCTGTTTGCCGGAGCAACCGTGCGACCGACCCTGGCCGGCAAACACGGGGGGTTGCTCGAGGTGCGGGTGGCCGGCGAGCTGGTGGCGCTCGACATCAAAATCGATATTCAGCTCAAAGGGGCGGGGTTGCTCGGCGGTGATCCGTCGGCGAACAAGGAGTACGCCAAATCCGAGGTGGCCGCGGCCCTGCGAGATGAAATCTACTCATTGGCCACCATCGACAAGGCGACGCTCAGCGGACTGATTCCCCCTTCAGAAACCTTCGACGCCACAATCGAGACCTACACCGCTGAGTTCGTCGGGGCCGGGGTGCGGTTGACCACTGTCGATCCGGTACTCGAGCTGAGTGCGGAAGAAACCCCTTGGGTGCGCCATGTGGTGCTGAAAAAAGAGGGCGCATGAGCAGTAGGGCACAAAAAATTCTCGCGAGATTTCCCGCTCACTTCGAAGCGGTGAGGTCCGGCAAACAGCTGGAAGCGGTGGTTACCGGGTTGTCCAACGACCTCGATGTGATCTCCTCCGATCTGGCGGCGACGCGGGAGGCCCATCGCCTGGCCCATGCCAAGACGACGCGCGATTTGAAGCGCATCGGCGCGTTGCACCGCTTGACAGACGTCGAGTTCGGACCGCTGGAGTTGCGGATCACGCGCATTCGCGCCGCAGCCGAGGCGTTGGACCTGGCTGTCGAAGATGGTGACGAGGCTGAGCGAGATCGCCTGGCCGCTGCCTTGCTCCAGTTGTTTGCTGCCGATCTTGTCGAGGAAAACTGGTCGGACTTTCATCCCACGGCAGCGGATCCCGCCGCAGCCGCCCTGGCGTTGATTAAAAGCGCGCGAACCGCTACCCACTACCGCAGTCGGGTGGACCACTTGCGCCAACGCATCGCCACTGTCTCGCTGAACCACTCCCTGGGCAATGGGACAGTGTCGGCATTGCTCCGGGGAGCGGCCAATGCGCTCGACCTGGAGCTCGATCTAAAGAAAAACCGGGCGGTGAAAGCCGATTTAGAGGAACGAGAAATCGGCACGATTAACTACCGCATCGACGATGACCTGTTTCACGGTGTCGACCGGTTTTTGCATTCGTCTTATGTCGCGGATCGCTTTGCCCTCAAGCCGCCTCAGCCAACTGATGGATCAACGCCTGAGCCGGTTCCGGTTCTATCCGAGATCATCGGCTTGGAGGAGAATCCGCGCCATCGCGCGACCCACGATATCGGCGAGGTGAAGCACGCCCAGCTGTTTTCGATCACCCGCCGGGGTTTTGTACCGCAGCTGTTGCGGCTGGAGATCACGGCACCTGCTGAGCGCGCCGTGATTGGACCGATGTTCGTCAACCGGGATGAGGGACACGGGGTGGGGTATGCCGGGGTGGTGCCCCAAGGCAGCAAGCTGGTCTTGACCGAGGAGGGACGGCTCTACCTCACCGGAGCAGAGTCAAAGGATGTCACCTCACTCGGTTTCTCGTGGAAGGGGGGCTGTTTCGCCAGTGCCAAATCCGACCTGCCCGGCGGAGGTCCCCATCCCAGCGATTTTGTATTCGATGGACCCGGGCGGGATCCGGATCAGCGGCCGGCGACCTTTGTCACGATGTCCCCGGCTGATGCGTTGAACCGGGACAGTGGCTATCCCCATGGCCCGCTCGCGGTGGAAGCGCCGGAGATTTGGCTGGGGGTAACGCGCTATGCGTTTTTTGTGCAATGGGGTCACCTCTCATCGACGGCACCGTCTCCGGATGGGGTAATCGATTATCGAATTACCCCCCGGACCAAGACCGCGTTTTTCGGTGATCACGCGGGTCACAACTCGGTATTCGGTACATCCGATCCGGGTGAAAATCCGATTGCCGCCAAGCTCGCGCTCTCCTGGTTGGAGCATCAGGCGTACACCGTGCGACTGCACCTTCCGGCGCGATTCAAAGCGATCGATGATGATGATGGCGCGACAGTGGCCAGCCAGGTGTTGGCCGCCCTGGAGCGCTTTCGACCGGCAGGGATCGAGCTGCAGGTCGCCTATCAAGATGACCAATGGATTCTGGGTGACGGGGTGATTGCCGGCACAGAGACAGCCGAT
The DNA here is from genome assembly GCA_028278265.1 of Myxococcota bacterium. Taxonomy (GTDB): domain Bacteria; phylum Myxococcota_A; class Polyangia; order JAAYKL01; family JAAYKL01; genus JANQET01. The sequence goes on along the minus strand of JANQET010000200.1, from coordinate 9,308 downwards.
CCCAATGGGGTGATGATCGGCGGCACGGTGCTCTGGCCCGCCCCGGATCCTGAAGATTAAAAGGAGAAAGATTCATGACCGCCACTCATGTGAACCCAGGAGATCCCCTCACCGCTGAGGCGTGGAACGATCTCGTCGACTTGGTAAACGGTATTCCGACGGCCATCGAGGAGGCGATGCCCACCGAGCTTACGCTTGCCGTGACGATCACCAATCCGGATCTCGATCCCCGAGCGGTGCGCGTGGTCGCGCTCAAAGGGAGTGAGACCTCGATCGAGGCGGTGGCACCGACCGTCAAGGGCGACCCCCACCTGTTGGGAGGGCTCTCGCCGGGGGCTTACACGTTGCGCGCCTTGGCTCCCGGGTATGTCGCGGCGGAAGAACCGGTGACCGTGGCAGAGGGATCGAATCCACCGGTGGAGATGTCGCTGACGCCTTCGGCAGTGCGCCTGCCCAACCTGTTCGGCAAAACGTACAAGCAGGCGCGGGAGTTGATCGATGAGCTGGGACTCACCATCGGATCCCTGCGCGATTTTGCCGGAGAGGATTATGTGCCGACCGAGCCCGGAGGGGAGTTGAAGGAACGACCGGTGCTGGTCCAGTCGCCGGCGGCCGGTACGTTGGTCCCCGAAGGGAGCCAGGTGCACCTGGTGATCGCCGTGGAGACCGAACACAAATCGATCGCCTCAGTGCCCCCGTTGATCGGCATGACCCTCAATGAAGCCACTGCAGCACTGGCCGCCGATGGACTGTCGGTCGGAACGGTCACTGTGCTCGGGGAGAATCCGTCGACGTAGCAAACAACAGCTACGGGAATAAGGAGCCACCATGCCCACGATTAACAATTCAATAGGGAACATCGGGAATCTGAATATGTCGATGAACAAGAACTTCAAACAGGAGGAGCTCAAGCGCAAGATCACTATTGACCACCTGGATGATTCTAAAATTATCGGCATCATCGATACCCTGGCGCCCCAAACCTTTGGTAACACCACGGTCGTCTTTGCCCAGAGCCACACCGATGGATCGCTGGTGATGAAGGGCACCGAGGTCGACCTGGTGTTGGTGCCGCGCAAGAAGATCAATTTCGGTGTGTTCAAGGGCGCCCACTTGGGGCTGGCCGAGAAATCGATCGTCGAGCTGTTGGGACTGATGAACGACGAAGAGTTTAAAGGAGTGATGACCAAGTACGAAGAGTTCAAACAGGTGACCGACGACGACAAGCTAGTGCTCGACGAAGCGCTGGCCCGGCACCAACTCAGCTTCACTTTCGACAACAGCCAGGTGGATCAATCGGTCGATGCTTTTGTGAAGACCCTGGTCAATGCCAAGCCGTTCTACGAAGTCGGCTAGCTGAAAGCGCGAAGACGTGGCGAGCAAATCGAGCAACAAGGCATTGGACGCGCAGGTGGATCACTTGGCAGAGGGATTTAGGAGCGCTCAGTCTGATCTGCAGGGTATCGTGCTGTACAACTTCCTGACCTATTTTTATTTCGATCCCAACGGCATCTCCACTTTTACCAAAGAGGTGGTGCTGGATCGCAATTCACTGATCGATACCTTTGACTTGGAGGTATTTGCCGATCGCGCGGATTGGGCGCAGATCGGTGCCGTGGGCCAGGCGCGGATTCACCTCCAGGAGTCCGAGCAGATCACGATGATCGTGGATTTCGGGATGCCCCTGACCGTCGGTGGGATCGGCATCGCCGCGGTGGACGGTACTGATGGGCTGGTCGTGACCGGGGTCTATCCCTGGCAGGGCACCAAGTTTTCCTCTCGCGGGCTGACCGGTAGCAGCAGTGGGACGAAGTTGGCCACCTTTCCGGCCGAGGTCGCCACCGCCCGCCTGATGATCAAGGTCAAACCACCCACGAGCGCGCCGAGTGATCTCGATGCTTTTCTGGCCGAGGTGATCTGCGTACAACTGCCCAGTCTGCCCGCCGGCCTGGAGCTGACGATTGACGACGGGCCGGCAGTGTGGACCCATCCGGGATTGGTCCAATCGGGGCAGGACGGTTGGGTGAGGCGACAATCGGATGGGCGAACGGTCAAAACCGTCTCCCTCGCCGAGCCGCTGGCCCCGTTCGTCGGCGACCCAGAAGACGAATCGCCGATTACCATCAAGCTCACCCTCCGAGCGACGATTCCCGGCCGCCTCGAGTTGGGCGATCCGACACGAGCTATCCGGCACCTCAAGGCCACCGATTTAGGTGCTGAGAAAAAAGTCGAGCTTGAGTTTGCTGAGGAGGGGTACGTCGATCTACCGGTCTCCCTGCCCACCGGTGCCACCACTCCGGACGAGCTCCGCCTCGAAGTGTCCGGTGAGCTGCCCCCGGAGAGAATCGTGCCGCCGGTCGGACCGCCGATCAAGGCCAATGCCGAGTTGGTGTTGGATCCGGATCACGCGTTTTGCTTGCGATTGCCCTCGGGCAGTGGGCTGACTGAGCTAACCGGCATTCGGCTTCCCTTGACCGCGGGTGCGGATGGTGCCGAGGCGGCGATTGTACTTTACGAAAACCTGGTCGCTCCCGCGGAAAGTACTGGGATACCCGATCAGCCGGGTGATGCGATGGATGGTGTGGCGAGTCCGGCGGTGCTGGTTTCCAGCAGCGGATCTACTGCCGATGACTGGGTCACCTTTACGTTCGAAAAGCCGGTGACGATCCAAGAGGATCAGCTGCCCTGGGTGGGTCTGCTGCTCAACCGCGGAGAGGCTCAGTTGAGCGTGGCCGAGAACACCGCCGCCTGGGCAACCGAGATCCGACGGGGACCGCCCTCAGGACCGTGGCAGCAGTTGCCGGCAATTTTTGCAGACAGTGGGTCTTTTCCGGTGGCCGGTCGTTTGCGATTGGTCGGTTGTGCGGCACCGAAGCAGCCGGTCGCCCCGATCATGGTCGAGCTCAGTGGGGACGAGGCGCCCTGGCTGGAGGAGGCGGTACGCGCAGCAGTACTGCCCGCCAAGGCGGACACCTCTGTCTCTTGGAAGCCCGGCGCCGGTTGGACCCCAGGAACCGGTGCTCTCTCTCTACGGGTGACCAGCAGAGCCCTCGGTTCGATCACCGTTCGAAACTTAACCACCATTGCGGTTAAACCGTAGCCCGGAGGAACGGAACCATGGCTGACGACGCACGTACACAATTTGTCGAAGGACTCAGGGTGACAGCGGATCACCTGCAATATTTACAAGACCGCTTGCGCGATAGCATTACCGATCTCAGGCTCGCCGTGGGACCCGGACGCATCGCTTGGGGACTTCGGGTGTCGATCAATGGCGGAGTGACGATCGACCCGGGAGTCGCTTTTGCCGATGATGGGGCGCGCCTGGCAGTGGACTCACCGATTGCCCTGGCGTTGCCCGACGGTGGCGGTGGTCCGTGGCATGTGGTGCTTAGCGGCAAGATGTCGGACAAGGAAGGCCTGCGCGTCGGGGATACGCCGACCCTGTTGTTGCGAGAAACCGAGGCATCCGTCGTGCCAGCGGCTGATCCCCCGCTCGCCGATGCATTGACCATTGCGACCCTGGCCCTGGTCGATGGGGTGCACTCGGTAGATCAAGCGGACGCCCTGTTCGTCCCTCGAGGGGACCACGCCCATACCGGAGACCATGTCCAAGACGAGGAGGGACGTTGGCTGTTCGATGGGGTCGCCATCGAGGCCACCACGCTCGAGGGACCTCCCGGAGAAAAGGGTGAAAAAGGGGACAAGGGCGATAAGGGGGCCAAGGGGGCCAAGGGGAACAAGGGTGATCCGGGCGATCCCGGCGAAAAAGGGGACAAGGGCGATCCCGGCGAACCGGGTGCTCAGGGACTAAAGGGTGACAAAGGGGATAAAGGCGACAAGGGAGATAAGGGAGATGCAGCCACAGCGCCGGACCACCCCTTCTTTCACACCATGAGCTGGGATCCCCTCGGGGAGTATCCGATGGGACAAGCGCGGGATGTGCTCAATGAGTTGGTCCTGGTTTGCACCACCGGTTTTCACGAGGAGGCGGTCGGTTCCTACCTCAATCATCTCGCTTCGATCATGCTGACTCGGCACAACGAAGCGGCTTTTGAGTGCGGACATGTGCCGGTGACGGCGCAGCTGGAAGGGGAGAAGCTGCGGCTCAAGGTGGATGACCGATCGATAAAGAAAATTGAGGGATTTCTGGATCAGTTCGGCAGCTTGCGTCTGATCATCGACGTGGCCTGTGATTACCTCATCGGGGACAATGGGCTGCAGGTGTCGGGTAATGCGGGAGCCCTTCTCGGTCTTCAGGCCCCCTTTTCTCCTCGGGGAATATTTCGCACCTGGTTGACCATCGTTCAATAGCGGGAAGGCCGTTTTCTATTTGACTTTCGCGCATCGAGCCACCACCCTAAAATATTGAACAACCGAATCTTTGAGGGGAACCGACATGGGTGGATTATCCACTGGGTACATCAACGACAAGCTGAACGCCGAGGGGACGACGGACAAGACGAAACAGTTGCTGCTCGAGTTTCTCAACACCGCTCAGAGTGCGGCGGCGATTGCGGGAACCGAACCGATCGAAGGTCCGGTCTTCGACGATCCAGCCGAGGGGTACGGGGATCAGTATCGGGACTACGACATCGGCCTGACCGTTGCCCAACGGATCATCGATAAGCGCAACGGGCTAGGCGGATTCTCAACGCTTGACCAACTCGCCGGGATCAGTCATTTCGGCCGGGATAAATTCAATGATCTACTCCATTCGTTTTCGATGCGGGTGAGTGAGATTTCAGCCGTAAATTTCAATTTTCGCAGCGGAGCTGGCGAGCCGTACGGACTGAATATTCGCAGCAATTTTGCTACGGCAGCGCCATCTCCATCGTGGCAAAAAGGGAGATCAACGGCGTACGCTGATTCTCCGGTGGCTTATCCGATTAAGGAGACGCAGGGTCGGGCCATCTGCCTCCAAGCCGCATTTGAAGCCAATGGGATCAGTGCCGCTCACGTGCGGGCAATTGGGGGAGGGCGGTTGGGTCGAATCAAAGAGCAGTTAGTTTCCTTTGACGATAAAGGTCAGTCGGGTTTGCAGACCTTTGAGCTCGAGCAGACCACTTTTCACGCGCATGGGATCAACGCCTACAACGTGCTCTGGCGTTGGCAGTGGCGACTCAGTCCCGATAGTCCTTGGCGCGAGCTCGCCTCGACCCACCATCGGGTGTTCATCCTCCTGGGAACCCCGACGGCGCCGTGGACCCAAACACCAGAAGACACTACCTTACCCTGGACCGATGCGCTGGAGATCGCCTGTGGTTGGGCGGCCGGAGCAACGGATCAGGACAGCGCTGCTGGTTTGATCACTCAGCAATACAACAGTTGCGGAAAAGTAGCATACGATACCACGGCTGGGGCGACCTTCTACGGCTGGTCGACCTTCAATCTGACCCAAATGATCGATCGCCTCAACGGAGGTCCGGGACTCGGCGGATTGGTCAACGCCACCGACAACGCCAACACAGTTTCCACCTTGGCCAACCTGCTGGGGTGTGATTTGTGGCAGGCCCGCTTGGGATGGTCGTTCAAACTCAACAAACTGCTCCCCATCGGCCACGACACCTGGGAGGTGCCGTTCGGCTGGGGGGTTAGCTATCACGAGGTGGCCTGGAAGGGTGCCTGCACAGAAGACGACCAGCTATTTGACGGTTGTTTTCAATTCGACGACAGCGCGGATCCCACCGCGACGCCCCCCACCCCATCGCTGCCGGTAAACATGGTATTCAGTGACGGCTCGGCAAAGAGTTATCAACGGCGGCTTTGTCCACCGGGCAGCGACGGTTGCGCCAAATGCCAAGCGCAACCCTCCACCCGCCGACGCCGGCCTTTGGTCTAGGTCGCATCGCGCCATCACCGTCGCTGGGCAATTCTGATGGCACGGTCCGACTTGGTTGCCGCGTCATAGATAAAACCTCTGCTAGGCCAACAGTTGCTTTCTCTGGGAAGGCCCCAATGGACATCCAACCGTATTTTTCATTTGGACCGGCCTTGCCTTTATGGGGGAACACCTCCAACAGGAATTCTCCCCCATTGCCGGTATTGAAGAATTTACCATACGCCACGGGCGGACGGGGGCGTCCCTCGCGATCGAATGTGGGCACCGGAACGTCATTGTGGAAAATCTTGAAATCCACCACCTTGAAGTCGCTCAAGTAAGTGGACACTGAACCGCGTTTACCGGGTGGCAAAATAATATTGTACCGATGGATCTGCGGCGCTCCAGGATCAAAATCCCTAATAGTGCACTCCCCGGGTAGTATGGGGGTCACCCCCTCGCGAATCGGCGGCAGCTTCAGTTTGTCTAACAGCTTGACATCAGCGACGCTGGTCACCACCTCGCCACCATACCCGAATCCCGCGCCAGGATCCGTAGAGTTTACACTATTCGAAAAGGTGAGCGAGAATCTTCCGGTAACACTATTTTTGGTTGAAAAAACCGTTAGATTGCACCACCCCTCGATTTGAGCAGTTTTTTAAAAGCGGGCACTGTAGCGATCTTGTCGTCGACCCAACAGCTTCCTATCAAATCGTCGCTTCGCAACTTCATAGTCTCGGAAGGGGGCAAATTCGACAACTCACTACAGAAGCCAATTTCGCCGAACACCGCCTGCCTGAGAGGTCCTGGAACCCTTTTAGGACTCCACTCCCGGGAGGTCATGCTGTCGCAACGGCAACCGACCATCAGACGATGTTGGCTTGCATATAACCCATCAACTGGGCCAGCGTTCCATTGGTGTCCCGGGCGAGCAGGTGAAAATGATCGCTCATTTGGAGGTCCCTATCGACCGTTTGGGCCAAAACGATGCGAAAAAAATGTACCGACAGAGCAAAAAGTTGGGCCGCGAAATCCGTGAGTGCAACGAACCATCCATCGAGTAGACTGCAGAGCACCAGCATCAGTTCAACGATAGACCGGCCGACTTCATAATTCATCAACAGTTTCGCGATTTACGCTATGGTTGGGGAGGTGTTACCGTGGGGGTGTTACCGGACAGACCATTGGTACCCTTGTTCCCTTTGGCCATGGGTGTAAAAGAGAATTATGGTATGCGGACTATTGACGACAACCAGGACACCTAATAAAGCGCTGGCGGCAACCGGTTTATCGCGGGTTCTACCGCTACACGTCGGGCGATTAGGCGATTGTGATGACCTTGACCAACATTGAACATCCACGAGAACTGGCGCGATTACGCCGCCTTGCCCTCGCCGCACAAGGTTTGCTGCAGGCTCGGCCCTTTGGGCGCGGTTTGGCGGGGGCGCGTAAAGCGATTCAGCACATCGGCTACGTACAGATCGACACCATATCGGTGGTAGAACGAGCACATCATCACGTTTTTTACTCTAGGGTGCCCAAGTACAAGCCAGCATTGACATATCAAATGTTACGCAATGGAGAGGTTTTCGAGTATTGGACACACGCGGCAGCTTTTTTGCCCATTGCCGATTTTCGCTTCTCCTTACCCTACAAGCATGCCATTAAAAGCGGCCAGACCCATTGGTATAAAACCCGAGATAAGAAGCTAATGAGTAGACTGTTGGCGCGTATACGCTCCGATGGCCCGATAAGATCCCGAGATTTAGAAACAACCACGAAAAAACGAGCTGGTTGGTGGGATTGGAAGCCGGCCAAAAAGGCGCTCGAACAGTTGTATATGGAAGGCGACCTGATGGTCAGCGACCGCGAGGGGTTCCAAAAAACATACGATCTAACCGAGCGGGTACTGCCATCTCATGTGAATTCACAAATGCCCAGCATGGAAGAATATGCGGCGCACATTGTCGATCAACAGTTGCGTTGCCATGGTGTGGTTTCACTCAAAGGGCTGACCTACCAGCGTCGAAGTGCTGAACTGCGCAAAGCGGTGAAAACCCTGGTGGACGAAAGGTTGGCCCAACGCACCCTAAAACAAATACAGTTGAGCAGTGGTGAAGGTTTTATATTGGAAACCGGTGCACTCGAACGCCCTCTTCCCCGCTTGAACAAGCGCATGATGATTATTTCGCCATTTGACAACAGTGTCATTCAGCGCGATCGTCTCAAAGCACTGTTTCAATACGAATATCAACTAGAGTGTTATCTACCCGCAGCCAAGCGCCGATATGGTTATTTTTCTCTTCCGTTGTTGTATCGCGGTGAATTTATGGGGCGGATGGATTGTAAAGCCCATCGAAAAATTAACCATTTAGAGATCAAGTCACTCCATTTGGAAAAACATAATTTTGATGAAGATTCGGTCATCGCAGCGTTCGTAACAGCCGTTACACGATTTTGTCATTTTCAACAATGTGACTCCGTGTCATTGATTACGGTCCACCCAAAACGGTTGACCCCACGGTTGCGCAATGCGTTTGAATCTTGAAGTTGTTTTATTGGACATCCCACTGGATAGATCGATTTGCCACAGAAGATTTTATTGCATCGTTGGTCGCATCGGTTTCGAGGAAGTTTAGCGGCGCATTGCAACTGGCAGAACAGCGAAAAAGGTCGTAACGCCCCTTGTCCCTACCGAAGCGGTATGAAATTCAAGAAGTGCTGTTCGGCGAAGCGTTGGCAACGCTCCCGCAAAAAGCCGCCGATCAAAAACGTCTCTTTGCCCAATATCGATAGGCTTCAATCCAATCGCCCCCCCTCGGTCTCGGCGAGGGAAGAGGGAGATCGAGAAGGGAAATCCGCTGCTTTTCTTTTCCCTTCGTGCAAATCGCGACAATGTCGCCTCGATCATTGAGTTCGATAGTGTCGACAGCGGCGTTTACTCCGAGGATTTTGGTGTCGAACGGGAGCTCCAAATACTCTTCGAACATCGTGAAAAACCCGGTCAATTGTTCGTAGTCACCATAGGCATCGACCGTCGCCTCTTCGATCATCTCATCGAGTTGCTCGGCAGTCAGCTTGCTTTTGCGTCTACTGTTTCTCGCAGGCATTTTTCCCTCCTCACTATCGGTTCTACTCCATCGGCGAGAGTATGTTGGCGAATTCATCGGCAATGTCCGCGCCGGCCTTGGTTCTTCTGGGTTTCGGAGGTGCCTCGTCCGGGTTGCCTCCGTCCTCGTCCTCGTATCCATAGGTTTCCCAGACTGCGTAAAGCGGCTGACAGTCACCCTTTTTGAGCTTGTCGACGAGGTCTTTCTTGGTTGTGTTGAAAGCAAAGGCCAGGGTCCACCAGTCGTAGCTTTCGCAATACATCACGTCGTAATACTTCGCCATCAATGCGTCGTATCCGCCGGGAAGGTTGCTCCAATCTCCGTGGTAGACAAAGCTCGCTCGGCGCGTCGTGGGTTGCACTCGACTTGAGAGACGG
>JANQET010000194.1 GCA_028278265.1 Myxococcota bacterium | reverse complement strand
ATCGTTCAACCCCAAGTGTTGCTGGTGCGGACCAACGGCCGAAGTGGGTTGCCCGTGATGGTCCTGGGCCAGGCGGTCGCCCGGACCGATTCCCAAGGGGTGGCCCAGGTCGTCCTTCATGAAAAATCCGATGAAGAGATTGAAGTCGTCCTCGACACCTCGACCCACCCGGCGCTCCGCCCGGCGATGCCCCGGCGCCGGTTTACGGTGCCCCGGGTACAGCAAATCTTGATCTTCGACCAGGAGTTCGAGGAATACCGGCCGGTCAAAAAACGCCGCCGCCACCGCCACCGGAGTGGACCGCGGCGGCTTTAATCCGGCGCGGATCAGGCAATTTCGTTGCGCAACAGGGCGGTCAGCGAGGTGAGGTTTTCGTGCAACTGGGTGGTGTTGCCGCCACGACGAATGATGATCGTCAGCAAGTATTCGTCTTCGACGGTCAGGGTGATGCTTTCGTGGGCTTCTGATTGGAGCTCGATCATTTCGATCGCCCCCACGTCGAGCCATTTCAATCTTCGCCGCAGGGAGCTGAACAGAATACCGTGGTGGGCGGCGAGCAAGCGAGTGGTGAACGGATCGAGATACGAGTAGTAGTCAATTGTCTCCCCTTCGGAGTCGTACAGTACCGCCGCTTCGAACTCGCTGCAATTATTGGACAATATTTGCAGTATTTCGCCGATTGGCGAAATGGACATGTCCCGCTCGGGTTCTGGGCGATGGGCAGTGCTCACGGGGACTCAATCAAATTTGTCAGCGCGTCTTCGTAGATGAAGACGGGGCCTTTTTTGAGCAATCGTTCGAGCCATTGTTGGGTTCTCAGCTCTCGCTCTGCCGGTAGGACCTGCTCGGCGAGTTGGTTTGCGATCTCGTCAAATGTTTGATTTTGTTTTTCAATTTCCTCCTGGATAAACAGAACATGCCAACCGAACTTGGTTTTTATCGCCGGGGATGCCCGGCCCACCGGCGTCGAACCAAAGGCCCCTTTGACAAATTCGGAGACAAATTGCTTTGAGTCTTTAGAAAACGGCGGCAGGGGCTCGATCTTAACCTTTGTCCCATGGGTCTCGACGAGGCGCGCGCCGAGCGCAGAGAAATCTTCGACCGATGTCAGCGTATTCGCTTCCTCGGCGGCTTGCTCGGCGAGTGAACGGGCATCGTCGTCGGTGAACTGTTGCTTCTTGACCATGAAGACAATATGGACCACGCGACGCAGGACGGGGTGCACATAGTGGTTGATGTTCTTTTCGTAGTACCGTCGCAGCTTGTCCCGATCGATGGTGTCCGCGGTCACCTGCCGCTCGATCTTTTCACGCAGGGCGGCGCGGGCCATTGCCCGGCGTCTTGCGTCGCTGACCAGCACGTGGGCGTGCCACTCCCTTTGCCGGGCCTCGGCGGCGAGCAATTCCTGGTGAATGAGTGCTTCGACAGCCGCTTCGGCCGCAACGCCCCCGTCTGTTTCGTCGACCAGCCGGGCGACCGCCTCGGCGGTGATCGGCGCTCCGTTCACTCGGGCGACGAGTGATGCGGCCGGCGGATTGTCCGGGATGTGCGCAGGAGGACGCTCCTCGACGCCGGCCTCTTGGGATGCGGGACAATGGGTGAGTCCCAAGGCACAGCTCAACAGGACAAGGCAGTGCCGCATTTGTCTCATTTGATCATCATACATGGGACCGGGGGCAAACTGAAGAAATCGGCTCGTCGCTTCGCCGTTTCAGCTAGCGAACGCGGATCAGGGTGCCCCGATCGGCGGGGCTAGAGTGAATCGCCCACCAGCCGTCGGGGAGGTGGGGATGGGTCCAATCGTAGAGCCACCGGGCATCCCGCGGCGCCAGGTTCACGCAGCCGTGGCTGCGTCGGTTGCCAAATCGGTTGTGCCAGTAGACACCGTGAATGGCAAAGTTCTCAAAAAAGAACTGGGTCCACGGCACGTCGTGCAGAGAGTACAGCTTGCGCTCGGCCGGCGGCCCCGCGTCGCTCACACCGGCATCGGCGCTTTCGGGATCGAGCGATGTCTCTTCCAACTCCTCGTCGGTGTTGTCCATCGCAATTGCCGCCACCTTGGCCCAGATGCGGTATTGACCCTTGACGGTTCGCGATGGCCCCGCCCGCCCGGTCGACGCCAGGGTACTGAAGACCGGTACTGTACCTCGATAAGCGGTGACGATCTGTTGGCGGATGTCCACGTCAATCCATTTCTCATCCGGGGAGAGTCCCTCGGGTACCGATCCGGGAGTAAAAACGCGAACATCCCGGGCACGGAGCCAGGTCCCTTCATCGATGCGGTAAAAGGCCCGACGACCCGTACCGGAGGTCTCCAAAATTCGAAACCAGGTATAGCGAGCTAGGGTCTGATCGCGAAATTTTTTTTTTGCCGAGGGCATGGTGTAGATCCAAGTGCGATTCCCATTTACCCAGCCGAACAGCTGCGCTTCCGCTGGGGTTAGATGGGTGCCGGAAAATCGGCTGACCCGGGAGGAGATTCCGGCCGATCCCCGGGGCACCAGATTGCCCTGTGCAGTGCGCAGAAACGAGCGGCCTTCAATCGTGACGACTCCCGAAACGCCGAAGCCAAATCCTTTGAGCACATCGCGGGTCTCTTCGACGTAGCCGTGACGCAAACGGTACTCCAGGGTTGGTTCGCGAACAAAGGCGTAGGGCCAGGGGGTGTGGGCTCCGGACTTGACGAAGGGGTACCGCAGGCCGCTCGGGTCCCGTTCATTCGGCCGTACATGGTCGCCGCAGATCCACCCGTCGGTGTGAACGCGGTACCACGGGGAGCCGCACCCCTCTCCCATCAGCACGTCGAGAATTGGCAGTCGTGCGCCGCGCATGACGACCCCTCGGCGGCGAATTTTCCGCAATGGTTTCATTCGTACAATTGTGTGGTTGCGCAGGACCTCCACGCTACGGGGCTCAGCCGGGTCCCGCTCGTCGAGCTGGTCGTAGGCTCCGGCGAGTGTCCCACTGAGAAGCATCATCGCTGCGGCGGTGCTGGCCCACAAACCCATTGCGCTCTCCTGCATGCCCCATTTTACCCCGGTCCGCCCGTACTACCAAACAAACGCCCGGCGGGAAGCGAATATTTCGTAATCCAGTGGGTGACTTGACGTCATCACGGGCAAAGTAATACGTTCTTGTGGCGTGTCAGAACACTGCGGTGGTAATATTATAGTGGACCATCGCCAGAAAGAGCTGGAGCAGATTCAGAACAAAGCGATGGCGCGATTTCGGTCGGCCATCGCCACAACGGAGCTGGAGTCTTCTAAATGGATAGCTTAATCGCTGCCGTGACCGCTGCTATCTTAGCGCTGCTACCCCAGTGGAAGAGTGAAAAACAACACCTGCGGGCTGAGCAATATGCCACGATTATCGTCGAAGAGAGTCAAGCCGTGCAACCGCCACTTGATCCTTTTCTAATCGTAGCAATAATTTTTAAAGAGAGCAGCTTTCGGCCGAAAGTAAAGGGCCAACGAGGTGAGGTTGGGTTGATGCAGTTGATGCCCCGCGGGGCGCTGACCCGAGCGATCACCAAGGGGCGTGTGGTTGATGTGCGCGCCAATATTCGCGTGGGTATTGGTCATTTGCACTACTGGCAGGAAAAATGTGGGATTGAAAATCGCGATGTGTGGCTTTCGGCGTACAATGCGGGTAAGTGCAAGCGGACCAAGTACGCCAAACGCATCAAACGCCTGTACTGCAAAATCAAACCGGGCGGGTGTGACGGAACCTCTTAGCACGTCACTGGCTCAGTACAGTCGGTCTCGATGACCACTTGTCCAACTTGCGGAACCGGTCTCGATGCCGCTCCGGTGAGCTGCCCCGCCTGCGGTCAGCCGATCACCATCTCGACGATTCCCGGCGATCCCTACGCCGCGAGCGTGGCGGTGATCGACGACATCAGCCGTCCCCGGTCCGATGGACCAGCATCGGACCACTACGGAATCCCGTTCAGCGTCAACGGGGTGCTCGGCGCCGGGTTCAACTTGTGGGCCCGATCCCTCGGCAGACTCCTGCCGTTGATGGCGATACCTTTGTGCGTGATGATCGGGTTGGGGGTCGGGGCCTCGATCATGGCCTTCGATGTTGTGGATAGCGCCGAGGATATCTCGCCCACAGTGGGCATCTGGGTCGGACTCGGATTGCTCGTGGTCGCTTGTCTCTACCTCGTCGCTTCCGGGGGGGCAAACCTGCTGTTGCATGATCAAGCGCTCTACGGCGAGAAACGGCGGTCCGCCGGAAGAGCGTTCGTGCAGGGCTTTTCCTATTTTTGGCGGCTGCTCGGCGCGGCGGTAATTTTGGTCTTGATCGCCATCGGCGCGGTGATTCCCGTTATCATCGCCATCGCCCTGGGCACGCCGTTGCTCGGTTTTGCCGTCTCTTTGGGCACCTTTGCCATCATTTTTTACGTCGGCATTCGCTGGGTCGCGGTGCAACCGCTGATCGTGGTGGAAAACTTGGGTATTCTGGCCGCCATTTCCCGATCAGCGCTGTTGATCAAAGGCCGTTTCTGGTCGGTGCTGGGCATCACTTTACTCTTTGCACTGATCCTGGTCGGGGTGTTCTTGGTGACAGCGGTGCTGCAGTTCATCCCGATCATCGGCCAGCTGATTCACATCGGCATCAATTTGCTCGCCAGTTGCCTCAGCCTGAGCATCTACTTCGCCATCTATGCCAGCCTCAGCGATCTTCAGGAGACTAAATCGGGATAACTGATGGACAACGAATACCAAAGTCCCCGTTCTCTGGGAACCGACTCCGGCGGGAACACCCAGCGCGACAAGAGCATCCGGATCAAGGGCATGGGGGTGGTGCAGCTCGTGCTCGGCGGCCTGACCGCCCTCCTGTTCCTGTCTTCGATGTTGGCCGTGGTGGTGCAGCAAACGCTGACCACGGCAGCCGGAGGGGCGGTGCCCAACCAGGTCTCCCTGTGGATGTCCGTGATTCTCTATGGACTGGCGGCCGCCTTCTTCATCTGGCTCGGGGTCGGTTCGTTGCGCCTGCGCCGTTGGACGCAACCGATTGTGTTGTCGATTATGTGGCCCACCGTGATCATCGGGTTGGTCGTCTTTATCGGTTCGCTGTTCATCACCGTCGATCTGGTGGAGCTGATTGGTCAGCTCGACACCAGTGCGGTGCCGATTCCCCGATCGGTGGTCGAAGCGGTGATCGTGTTTACCCTGGTGCTTCTTTTCGTGATTTATGTCGTCATTCCCGGGGTCCACGTGCTGGCCTATCGGGGTGAAGCGGTGCGACAGACCCTCAGGTCCCACGACGAGCAGGAGCGCTGGACCGACAACTGTCCGACCAGGGTGTTGGGGCTGGCCGTCTGGCTCGTGCTCACCGGTGTCAGCTTGTTGGCCGCAGCGCCGATGAGAGTGCTGTTCGTTTTTGGGATCTTGCTCAAAGGCGGCGTCGCGATCGTGGCGATTCTGGTACTGGCCGGTTGTGCGGTCGCAGCGGCTTGGTTGACATACCGACAACGCCGTGCGGGCTGGTGGGTCACGCTGGCCTTTTTCGAATTTCTCTGTCTCAGTTCGGCCCACACCTTCATTGTGCTCGATCTGGCCGAATTCTACCGCCAAGCCGGATTGATGCCGGCGGATCAGATCGAACAGATCGGGTCGTTGTTCGACTCCAGCACCCCCTGGGTGGTCGGATTTTTCGTGCTCAACGCGGTGGCGGCGGCAGCGTACATGATGACGGTTCGCAAGTACTTCAAACCTACAGAATCGACGGAAGCGGTTGAGCCGGGGGCGTCTTAGCGGGTTCGCTTGGCCATCGCGGCGTGACGGAGAAACTCCTCTTCGATACGAATCGTCAGCTCTTTGAGCCCTTCCTCGAGCAGGCGGCCATTGACGAAGATTGACGGAGTCCCGTTGACCCCGAGCTTGAGACCCAACTGCCGGTCGGCGGCGATCGCAGCGGTCGCAGCGGGTGAGGCCATCTCTTCCCGAAAGGCGTCCATCTTAAGCCCCAATCCCTCGGCGATCACCTCGATGCGTTGTCGATCGACCCGGGAGCCGGTAGTGGTGAACAACGTATCGTGCATCGCCCAGAAGCGATCCTGTCTCCCGGCGGCAAAGGCGGCGCGCGCGGTCAGCTCGGCTTCCGGGTGGATGTTCAGCGGAAAGTGCTTGTAGACGAGGGCCAATTTGTCGGGATAGTAGCGCATCAACTCGTGCACTTTTTCCGCTGCCTTGGCGCAATAGGGGCACTGGAAATCGGTGAACACCACCAGGGTGACGATCGGGTCCTTGGGGCCGACCCTGGGAGATCCCTCTTCGGGCAAGGCCAACCCTTTCACCGACGCGTACCGCGCCAGATAGGCTTTGGCGATCTCCTCCTCGTTGTAGTCGTCCATGATTTTTTCGACCACGAACCGGCCGGCCAGGGGGGCCAACGGGCAGTGCTCGGGGTTGAACAGCGCGAGGGCCAGCGTGACGTCGTCACCACACGGTGACACTTCACTGTTGACGACCTTTTCGAAGCGCTTGCTCTCCCAGGGGGTCAACTGGCTCAAATCGAGCTTGTCCCCGAGTTCCTTGGCACTGACGGAGCGCGGGCCGTCGGGGGCAGCGCATCTGGACCAGACGACGGATAAAACGAGCACACTACAAAGGGCCCATAGCCCGACGATGAGTTTTTTTGAACGGTTATTCACGAGAACCATCCTATTCATGTTCTGACGCGGGGTCAAAAAACGGTGCGCCGCTGGCGATCCAGTCGGAAATGATCTCCAGCTGCGGTGGGGTCAACGGTGTGGCTGGGCTGGCGTCGAAACTGCGGGGCATCTGTTGCCCCGAGATGCGCGGATCGCCGATCAGCTTGAATAACAGGTAACTCTGGCCGGGACGTGCCGGTACGATGCGTTTCCAGTCCGGCCAGCCGTCGGCAGGCACATTGATCGCGGTCTCGCTGATCCCGGCGGAGGAGTCCAATCGAAGATCGGCGATGCTGCCCTGAGCGCCGCTGTGGCATGCGGCGGCACAGCGGGTTTGAAAAATCGGGGTCACCTCCTCGGTAAACGAGCGGGTGACAAACGGCGTGTTGTCGCCGGTTTCCGCCCCGGTGCGAAACCGGGTGACCTCACCGGGTGCGACCATCTCTCCGTCCAGACCCAACAGCCCGGGCTGGAGGGCGAAGATCCAGGTCGCCGAACGGCGCATATTTGACGAAGGCCAGGCAACCAGTTGTTTGTGCACCGGGTCCCAATAAGTGAGCAACCACTTGGAGACCTTTCCCGAGGTCAGGCTGAACCGATTCTGGGCGAACAGATGAGCGTCGAGGTGATCGTTGAAGGTGACCCGAACCACTTTGTCGATAAAGACCCCTTCGGCGCCGGCGTCCGGGTCGACCGCCGTGGGATAGGGGCCCAGGTACTCAGGTGCCGCATCTGCCGGAACTTCCTCACTCTCCCCGAAGTGGCAAGCAACGCAAACCAAGGCCGCGAAGAGACACGCCAAGGTGCAATTTAGCATGCATCCTGGGGAGGCACGGAACACGGGATGTCTAGGATTCCGAATACGAGGTCAGGTGACTGCGGATCACATCGGGGTTGATCCCCGTGTCGAGGTTACTGGTGAGGCAATCGGCAAGAGTGATCAACAGCTCATCGATTCCATCTTCTTCGATGATCTTCTGCAGCAGGGCGAGGGATTCAGAGCTGCCGTCCTTGCGCAGAAATGCCCGCACAGTATCCGTGGTCACCTCTCCTTCGAAATCGACAATCAGATTTTCAACAAGATATTGGGCTAATTCATTCAATGGCTGCCTCCAAAATCGACGTTCGTGATCTTTGATTGACGCCAGCAACACCCATCACGGGTGAAAGCAAGAACTCGATACTCTTGTATATCGAGCCCCTACTCTTAGGGCAAGATAATTTCATCTTCGATGAAAACTGCCCAAGTCTACTTGCATCTGTTCCAAGGTTGGTTAGTGTGACATTTGGTGCAAACACGTCGGTTTCGGGAAGCCAATTTTCGACAGCGGTTTTTAAAACCAGGGGGGTGGGGATTGTACCTGGCGTTGGCATGGCAACTGGTGCATGAGCGCTCACTGTGGCAAGAGACACATGAGCCAATATCGTGGCGGGCCCGCCGGCAAATCTCTCGCGGAGTGCGCGTGCCGTGATATCGGCCTTGGCCGCGAAAAGTCAGACTCTCTGCCGGGCTGTCCGGAGCCACGCCACTGCGGCGGTGGCAGGTCAGACAAAACGATTGTTTGCGGTGGCAATTGCGGCAATTGGGCCGCTCGAGCCGACTGCTAACCCCATGGGAGCGCAGCCAATCCCCCGGATGGGTCTTGCGGGGACGCAGAGCTCCTGTATGGCAATTCTGGCAAAAGGCATCAACATGGCATGATGCGCATAGGCTGGATTCTCGACCGGCGGTTGGTGCGTGATTTTGGTGCCAGGTGGGCCCATGATTGGGGCCGATCAGCCAAACCGGTGGCTGAAGTTTGCGTCCGCCCAGCTGGGTGACCATTCGGCCGTCTTTTTCGACCAGGTGGCAGGTTCGGCAGCCGGTGGGGGCCCCTTGAGTGCGGTGACAGGTGAAACAGGCCCGCATGGGGACCACGTCCTGATGGGGCGGCGATGGCTGGCGGGCAGCGGCCCTGGGGTGACACGTTTTACAATCGGCGACCTGCTGGTGTGCGGTATGAGAAAAGCGAATGTTGGGGCGGGAATAGCGACCCCGAACAGGTTTCCCGGCCGGTCCCAGATCGCTGTGGCATTTGCGACAGGCGGAGGTGACCGGGGTAACCGGAGTGGCTCCCTTCACCTCGGGGTGGCACGATTCACAGACGGCCATCGCGGGCACCAGCCGATCCGAGGCCCACCGCGAGCTGGTCGCGTCCGGGTGACAAGTCGTACAGGGTGACTTGGCGCCGGGGCAGCGGGCGTGAACATCCCTGACAGCCGGCTGCCCCGGCGGGAGCAGCGCCGGGGAAGGGGTGCTCCGATCCACGGTCCAGGCGCCGGCCACGGTGACCACCAGCAACAGGGTGCCGATTGCGATGTAGCGGTTATATTTCATCGCCATAAGTCCAATTTCAAAAGGGCCAGTGCGTAGAAACGCTGCTCGCCGTCGCCGTCGACATAGTGTTCGAATTCGCCGAGGACTTCTGCGCCCACAGCGAGCCGGAATCGAGCCGACAACACGTAGCCGACCATGTTCCCCGAGAACCTCTTGGATTCGGCATCGTCCACGTGCCAGTAGGAGAGTCTCAGGTTTAACCACAATCGCTGAAGCGGCAACAATCCCTGTCCCACTCCGATTTCGACCCCCAGACGATCCTCACCCCACTCCTCGATGCCGCTGAATCTCACGGCCAGGGTGCGGGCATGGCTGTAGTAGTTGCCCCCGACACCGCCGCCTGCGCCCAACAAAAGGGCCTCCTGCCGATCACCGGTCATGCCCCCTGTCTCGTCGGCGAGTCGGACGAATCCCCAACCGGCCAGCGCCATCGACTCGTTCAAGCGCAGCTCGATTCGGGTGCCCAGGTCATTCTCCGGCGAGAGGGCGAAGACATTGAAAATCGAATCCCCTTCGAACAACGGCCGATAGAGATGGTAGTCCAGGGAGATGGTCACCACCTCCCCCGGTTCGGTGGCCAGCTCGGCGTCGATTTGGGTGAACTTGTCGATCAACGGTGACCAAACCGCGCGGGCGTCAAACCAGACGGGATCGCTTCCCAGGTGCAGTCGACCGCCCAACAGCTGGTCGGCGAGGGGCATGGAGAGACCGACCGTGCGATAGCTCACGGCCGCGTCGACCCAGCGCCTCGGAGAGAAGGAGAGCTCCATTCCGACGGCGAGTCGCGCCCTGGGTTCTTCCCGGTCCGGGTAGCGATCCGCCTCCATGTTGTGGCGATCGCCGCTGTCTGTGCCGTCCAGCTCCAAGGCGTCGTAGCCGAGCTGGTCTCCGCCGCGAACCTCATAACCGATATAGGTGTCAATACCGATGCCGGCGGGAAGATCGAAACTGGTAGCCAGACCGTCAAAGGCAAAATAGCCCAGGGTGTCGATGCGTATCTGTCGCCCGAGCCGCACATCCAGCACCCCGTCGAGCAGGTCCCGAATATGGAGCTGCACCACCAGTGCATCGATCGCCAGCGGGGTCAGGCCGGGGACGTAGCCGTCTTTGACCCCGGGTCTGCTTTCATGCCGCTGAATCGCAAAATCACTGTCCAGCCGGAGGTGGACGTTGAGCGACAGGCGAACCCCCCGATAGTAGGGATCGCTCGAACCGGGGATTAGGTTCCAAGCGCTCAAGTGCAGATCCTCGACGATTCGGCGTCGTCGGATCGGTGACCCATCCCGGGCGAGCACCGAGTAGCCCTCGGCCCACAAGCTGGACGACACCTGTTGATCGTATCCCTTGGCGGGGGGCGACCAACAGACGATCACGCAGGCGAGTGCGCCGGTAAAGATCCTCAATCCAGGTCGCACACCCGTACGCCTCCGAACTCCTCGACCAGGAGATCATCATACTGATCTGCGAAATGACCGATGATGGCGAGCATCTCCTCCACTTCGGAGCGGTCCAGACTGCGGACACTTCGCTCGGCCACCAGCACCACTTCATCGTCAGTCACCCCGAACGCGGCACCGGTAATCTCTGTGGCGTTGAGCTCGAGCAAGCGTTGATACAATTCCAGGCGGCGTTCAGAGGGCATCTTGACGATGGGAGAGATCATCCGCAAACGACCGGACTGCCCCGCCGGACCGGGATTCAGGGCGATCATCACCGCTGCGGAACCGCGCTCCAGGGCCCAGGCCGCGCCGCCTTCCACCGGGGTCACCTTTTGTGCTTCCGGCTCGACCCCCTGAGTTTTGAGCACTCCTTCGACGAGCTTCTGGGCTTTGGCGAGTCCCCCGTCTTTCTGGAAAACCATCTTCCCTCCTGGAAGTTTTCGACCCGAGTCGCGTTTCATGCTCTCGCGATCAGCCATCAGTTGTCAAATGTTTGTCTGGGAAAGTGACAGGTGGATGTGGGCTGAGAATCGGCTAGAAGATGATTTGAGCAATGCCGTGATCTTCTACTTCCCCATCGGGAGCAAAACCGAACGGGTCCAGTTGTTCTACCGTGCTGAACCTGAATCGGGTGAGCAGGAAGGGGTGTCCCCCCGGTGTGTAATCGTCCGGGACGGCAATCGGAATGTCCGTCTGCCCGGGATCGAGAGGCAGGCCCTGCACGACCCAATCCGGCGGATCCCAGATGCCGTTTTGATTGAAGTCGACCCAGACATTGAGGAATCCCGATCCCGGCTCCGCGTTGTGGTAGGTGGCCCAGACGTGGGCGACCAACACCAAATCCGTCGGGGAAAAGGGATCGAATAGGACGCCGTTCTCGTCATCAAATCGGTCGTCGGAATCATCCCCCGACGCGTCCAGTGTGGGTTGTCCGTCAATCTCGTCATCAGGGGGGGGATCGGGCACCGAAGCGATATCCCCCAGCCAGAGCGCTCCATTCAACGCGTGGCGGGCGCCGTCGTGCTCCAGGGTGGTCTGGTAGAGAGAAATGAACGGTTCCTCGAATTCCGGCGCGTCGCCGAAATCAATGCCGATGAGCTCCAGGTAGTAGTCCTCGACCTCGCCGTTGTCGGCCGGGCCGGCGTCGTCCAGGGAGATCTCTGCGTCAGCCACCAAGCGGAAGCGGACATGGGTCCACCCGGGGGATGCTTCTTGGGGCACATCGAAGTAGAGCTCTTCAATTTCGTTGGTGTCCACTTCTTGAGCATCGATGATCTTTTCGCCCTCGTCATCGAAATCCCCGTCCCGGTTGAAGTCGGCCCAGGCGTGCAGGTACCCCAGCTCGTGCACATCGCTGCCGGTGGTGACGCCGATTTTGGTCTCCATCCCGATCCACCAGGAGTCGAGAAAGGCGATCCCGTCTTCATCATCACCGTCGCTGTCCACATCATCTCCGTTGGCACCGATCACCGGTTGACCGTCCTCGTCGATATCCGGTGGCTCGATGCCCAACCATAACTCACCCGTCACCCCATGGCGGGCGCCGTTGTTGGCGATGGTCGTCGGGTAGAAATATGACACCCCGTCTTCCGGTGCGTCGCCGAAGTCCCACGGCATCGTTTCGATGATGGCGATCTCGTAGTCTTCCACCTCTCCATCTTCCCCTCGACCGGTGTACGGCAAAGATACCCCTTGCTCGGAGATCAATCGAAAGCGGGCGTACCTGATCCCCGGTTCGATCCCGTCGGGCACCCTGATCAGCAGTGGGGTGTGGTCGTTCGGACTGAGCCGCGCGTTTTCGAGTACCTGCTCATCCGGATCGTCCCAGTCCCCGTCGTCGTTGAAGTCGATCCAGCCGTGCAGGTAGCCGTATTGATCCTGGTCGGTGGTGAGGTAGGCTTCGATGACCGAGTTGTATCCCGGAACCAACGGGTTGACGAAGAAGATCCCGTCCTCATCGTCCGAGTCCACGTTGTCGTCCCCCACTGCAGCGGCGCTGGGTTGGCCGTCCTCTTCGGTGTCGATCAGCTCACCCAGGTGAAACACCGCGTCTTGAGGGACGACGTGGTAGGCGCCGTCGCTGGCGATGAGGGTCGGATAGGGGGTGTCCGGCGCGTCGCCGAAATCGAACTGCTCGGGCGCTTCGAGAATTGTAATCGGGTAGTCCTCCACTTCTCCGTCCTCCACCGGGCCGAGCTCGTCGGTGACCCCGGTGGCCGTGCTCAACCGGAACCGGGCGTAGGTCGGTCCGGGGATGGTGGACAAGGGAATGGTGAACGTCAGGTTGTTGACCCCGGCCACCACTGGGGTGTCGGTGAAGATCTGTTCCCCGGCGTCTCGCCAGTCACAGTCGCCGTTGAAATCGATCCAAGCGTTGAGCACCGCTCC
>JANQET010000190.1 GCA_028278265.1 Myxococcota bacterium | reverse complement strand
GGCTCACGCAAAAATAACTACCGTTTTTGCGAGCAGATCCATCAATTCTGCCTGCATCGCTCGGCGCCTAAATACCATAAGTATTGAGGCTTCTCGCTCTTTGTCATAATTGCGCCTCTACTCTCAAAACTCGGCATTTGTTCTTGAGTGAGCCCCAAGTAATCCAAACCATAGTTGTGGTGTAATTGTGGTGACGCACCGAGAGGGTGAGTTCAGGCTAGAACCGACCGGAGAGGACCAGGCCGGACTGCTGGGGAGTCACCATCGGTTGCAGCTTGATCGTCGCCTCGCTCTCGTCCCCGAACCATTGGGGGTTCTTGTAGAAGAGCACCGCAAAAATTCCCGCTGTGGCGAAGACAGCACCCCCCGTGACGGCCAAGATGAGCGATGTATCGCGAAAAGAGGCATAGTCCTGGCGTTGAGACTCGGTGTTGCAGAAGAACGCCTTCACCTTGGCGTCGTCGCCCACGAAACCGTCCGGATCGGCGGTCTCGCACGTCTCTTCCCACGTGAACGATTCATAGCGTTCGTCGTACTTATCGTGAGAGGGATCGTAGAGAATGTCGTAAAAATTCTGTTGTGAATTGCGATAGTAGATGAAAAAACCCAGCGTCGCGCCGCCGCCCACCAGACCGACGCCGGCGATGGACAAAGCGGCGATATACGGACCGGAGACCGGATCAGCCGCTTCTTGCTCAGTGAGCAAATTGATATCGACCGAACTCTTGGTATTTCTTCGAATCCGCACCGAGCCCGAATAAGGGCTGTATCCCCTCAAATTGACGTCGAGCTTGTGCACCCCAGGGGTGATCGGCTCTTCGAGGGGAAGCTCCCCGATCGGCTTGCCATCGAGTGTGGCTGCCGCACCGGGCACATTCGCCACGACGGACAAAATCCCTGTTGTCGAAGGTGGGGGTTCAGGTGTCGTATCGGGTTGCTGATCCGCGGTTGCGGGCGGGGTCTCCGGCGTGGCTGTTGGTGTTGTCGGTGAAGGTCCAGGCAGCGTCACCGGTGCGGCGATCGGCACACTGCCGGTAGATTCGATCTGTGCGCCCCCTTCGGCGGGCATGTGAATGGTCTGCTCGCTCTGCGGGTGCACGTCGATGCCGATCTCCGCGGATTCGCTCCCGCGGATGGCGATAATGTGGTGGGGGCCTGTCTTGATGAGAATCGGATCAAACGGCGACGTACCGACCGATTCGCCGTCGATCTTCACCTCTGTCCCGGCCGGATCGACCAGCAGAATGAGACGGCCCACTTTTTTGCGCTGCTCGTCGAGTAGTTTCTGGGCTGATGACCTCTCTTCCTCGGGAATATCCGGACCGCCCGTTTCCAGAAACAGTTCAAACGCCCGAATGGCATCCACCGGACGGTTCAGTTTGGCGTAGCAGGTGCCGATGTGGGCCAGCACTGCCCAGTGGGGACTCGCTTCGTAGGCAGCCTTGAATGAATTCAGTGCGACTTTGTAGTTGTGCTCTTCGAGCGCGACCACACCCCGATCAAACAATCTTCTCGCCTTGGTCTTATTATCCGCGATGCTCAGAGAGGGAAGGGCAAGTGCAACGATGAGAACAGTTAGAATCGGAATTTGCGTGCCTCGCATGGAGAATCCTCCCAGTTGGCCACTATTGCGTTAATCAAATGGGTTATCTTTACTAAACCCGTCTCTTGTTTTACCCGATTTTTGTTTTTTAGGCGGTTTTTTTGGCGTTTTTTTGTTCTGCCATTTTTGCGATTTGGACGGTTGTTTCTTTCGTTTTGGCCATTCCCCGGTCACTCCACGCTTCTTCTCCGCGGCGGATGGGACTTCCTCACCGGCCGATGCTGTGGTTTCCTCAGCGGTTGTCGGAACCGTCTCGGGTGCTGCCGGTACTATCTGCGGCGTTTCATTCGAGGCCGGCTTCTCTGCTGCCGAAGCGGTTGCTTCGGTGTTGTCCTCGGCAGTTGGTGTGGGAGGAAGAGGGATGGAAGCGTCGAGAATATGCGGGACCACACCATCATCAGCTGAATCCGCCTCGACAATTTCAGCCAACGCGATGGTGACCTCCTGGTCCCGATCGAATTTGACATCCCGCTCGATGGATTCGAATCCGGCGGCTTTGACGAGCACGGTGTGAAACTTGTTGTCCCTCAACGCGTTGAGTCGTGCGGGTATTCCTTCGACCCGCTGGCCGTCGATGCTGACCGATGCCTTCTCGGGAGTGGTCTTGACTGTAATGATGATGTTGGTCGGCTGCGCCTCTTCGGGAGTTGTTCTGTTGGTGAGATGGGGACTCAACTGCGGCCAGTAGTAGTAAGCCGCCCCGGCCAGTGCAATGAGCACCACCAAAACGCCGATCACCGAACGAAATGCTTTGGAGTAGAGGACGGGAAAGCGCTTCTCCATCGCGGTCATCTCGATGATTACCGACGGTTGTTCGATGTCCGGGTTGGTCCCTTTGATCTCCTCGACGGGTTTCTGCTCGGACGGCGAGGGATCGGCTGGTGTGACAGAGACCGGCTGTTCCTCGGCCGATTCCTCGACCGGTGGGGTAGTGGGTGTCGGATTGGACAAGGGCAGGGGGTGTTCTTCCGGCTCCCTGTGCTCGTCCTGCTCCACAGTCTCTGCCGTTGCTGGCCTTCTTGCGGCCTCGTCGGATTCTGCATTGATGCGAGTGGTGTCGTCCTCGGAGTCGGCGCCCACAGAGTTTCGTTCGGCAGTAGCGGCAGTTGAGGGATCGGCCGGGGGCACAGATGCCGGAGGCGGATACGATTGTGGTGGAAATGACTGAAGTTCCACCACTGGTTCCGGCGGGGTCGATGTCGTTGGTGTGCCGTCTGCCGGTGCGTCCTCTGGTGATGTGGGTGGGACACTGTCCGGTTTGGCGACCTGAATGTCCAACACCACCGGTTCTTTCATCAATTCCGATGCGCCCTTGTCCAATGCAAAAAGGAAATCGATCGCATTCTGAAAGCGGTTGGCCGGGGCAAAGGCCAAAGCCTGATGGATCAATTTGTTGAGCTCTGTCGGCAAATCCGTGCGCAGGGTGTTGGCCTGTGCCGGTAGACGGTCGGGGATTTTACCGGTGACCATCTGGTAGAGCATGATGCCGACGACGAACAGATCGGTGCGCTGATCCCATTTTTGCCCGGTCCGTCGCTGCTCCGGAGCCAGGTAATCGTCGTAGACCAGACTTTTCTTGTTTTCGGCTTTCAGCTCTTTCTTGATGAAGTGCTCGCCAAAGTCGGTGATTTTGACGATGACCTCATCTTCATCGTGAACCAGGTGGATGTCGGTGGGGCTGAGGTAGTAGTTGTGCAGCCCGGCACCGTGGGCTGCGTTGAGCGCGATCAGCAGCTCTCGCGTGATTTTAATCGCTGCATTGAGCGGCAAGGGTGCGTTTTCGGCAAGAAAGGAGTCCAGACTCTGTCCGTTCAACGACTCCCGAATCACCGTCGGCGTGGCGCCGCTGTCCCGGCCGACCTGCACCACCTTGGCGATGTACTTGCAACCGAGTTTTCCAGCGCGCTGGGCTTCCTCGAAGAAATGGTCCACCGCATCGAGATATTTTTTGTGGCGGGGATGGATCTGCTTGGCGGTGTACCGCCGGCCCGAGCGAATATCCACGACTTCGATGACCACGCCCATGGACCCTTCGCCGATCACTTCGATAACTTTGAAGCAATCGAGCAGGGTTTGGCCCATCAAACGGCGCGCCAAGTCGATCGGTTCTCCGGTCACCGGGCAGAAATTGGTATCCGCTCCGTGATCATCTCCGCAATGAGGGCATTTACTCATCGATTTCACTACCCCTTGGTATTTGGTTACCAAACTAGTGATTTAGGCATGTTAGCAGGTAGACTATGACCTGTAAACCGGGTTGTCTTTTCAATATGAAAGGACATCGCGGTATGTGATCCGAAAAACGGATTTTCGTCATCAGTACGAAAGGAAGATTCCCAGTCCCGCACTCACCTCGTTGGCCAGCGCCATCTGTTCATCCGTGCGGCGCCATCTTTTGGCAAACTCGGCAAAAAAATCGAGGGGGCCGATGATACGGTTACGCGCGGCGATGCCGATGAGGGCGTCTGTCGAAAATAGAGTCGCGCCGCCGGTCAAATCCTGTCCGGCGTAAAAAGCGCTGAACGCATGATCAGGCCAGGGGAAGAGATCCAACCGAAACATCACCCAATGGGCCCGATCCCGACCTTCTGTGTCATAACGAGCGCCGATGCGCAGACCGTCGTGCCAGAGGAGTGCGACATCGGCCATAAAACCGTTGCGAGGCGGCAAATCCTCGGTGGCCAAGTGGTCGGCCAGGGTGCGGCTGTCAGTGGAGGCAGCAACGGTCTCGTAGTACAGTCGCCGGTACTCGTAGAAGGGATTGAACAGGGCCGGGTGGTAGTCGGCGCCGACCCGTCGATACTCGACTTTTGCTTGCAGCTCGAGAGCTGCAGCGGTGGGAAGGGTGATGTCGGCGGCCAGTCCGGCGTGCAGACCGATCTCACCATCCATGATCATCAGATCCCCATAGGGCATCAGCGACGCCGAATCAGTGTCGATAACCAAAACGGATAGATCGATTCCGGTGACCGGAATCGGTTGTGTTTTTCGCGGTAACACCCGGTAGGGAGCGTCGATGTCCGCGCCGAGGGTGTAGCCCAGCTCAACTCGGCGAGGCCACTCCCCGTCGATGAACCAGGAGAGCGGTGCGACGAACAGTCGACCCACCAGGACGTCCGGCGATATCACATCCTCGATCATGAATTCCAGACCGTTGCCCGCCCACTCGGTGGTCAGCAGCACGCCGCCCTGATAGTGATCCATATCGGTCGAATTGAAAAAGGCGTCGACGACGCTGCCATGGCCCAGGGTGACCCCGTTCAACTCGCCGAGCTCGAGATTGACCGAGCCTTCATCCCACTGATAATCGAGTGATAGCGAGCGAACGATTCGCGCGAAGTCTGAAGGATCGTCCCAATCCTGCTCCCGCAAGGTACCTGGGTCGGTGGGATCTCGGTCGACGATGCGAAATCTGAGGGGACCGGCGATCGCCAGCTCAAAGACGTCAGTGGCCAGCCGCTGTTCGAGCAGCACGGAGACGAATCCATCTTCGTCCACCATGCCAATCCCCACATCGATGATGCTCGTCAGCTCCAGGGGATCGTCGGCGGACGCGGGAGCCGGACAAAGTGCCAGATAGATCAGACATCCGCCGAGTGCGGGAAATAGTCGGTTTGAGCGTTGGGGCACGGGTTAGTGGGTTGTGATGCTGTTCTGGTTGCAGATGACGGTGAACACCCAAGTGCCGTTCGGTTTTTGAAAGCCCGCGGCGAACAGGGGGGTCAGCGGACTCGCCTGACCGCTGATGGCCACCGGTTTCTTGCCCGGACGCCCGACGGTCAAGGTGAGGTTGAACCGACCCTCCTCTTGGCCGTTGAGGCGCAGCGCACCGTTGAGGGGTGCGGGCAATTTGAGGGTGTGGGGCGCGTTCAATTCGAGTTGGTAGTTCTGCCGATGCACCAGTTTGTAGGTATTGAACGCGGTAAAGGGCACTTGTTTGAAGAAGGCGGCGTGGGCGGCCAGCGCCGGATCGATGCCGCCCCCGGTGTTGGAAGCGGCGATGGTGAGCACTTCGCACTTCACCTTGCTCTCAGCGTCAGCCTCGATCGAGGTGCTCAACAGCAACAGGATTGCGATAGCGGGCAGAAGTTTTGTTTTCATGGGGTGCATCCTCTTCCTACTCGAAAACATCTTCAGTTACCTTCGATCACCCATACGACAGTGGCGGTGGCGCCGCGGCCATCGGCGACCGTGTAGATCATACCGCTGCCGGTGCCGTAGTCCACCGCATCCACGCTCGAGGAGCCGGTCGCCGGCGGCAACGTCGAGGCGATCCAGATGTCGGGCTGTGCCGGTTCAACAGGTGCTGTGCCGGGAGGAGCGGAGGTGAAGGGTAGCGCCAACATCACCGCCAATCCGGTCCCGACAACAGCGGCCGCGGGCACCCAGACGGTCGGGCGGTGGGCAAAGATCTCTCTCAACCAGACGGTGATGCGCTCGGTCAGGGGCAGCTGCTGATCCCGGGCCAACCCTTTGGTGACCTGGTCGGCAAATCCATCAAAGGAGACCGCGTCGACCGATTCTTGATTTGCCAGATGGATCAACTCGCTCATCTTGGACAATTTGTCCAGCGCGTGGCGGGATTCCGGCTGCTCGGCCAGTGCTGCCTCGACTTTCTTGGTCTGTCGGGGCGATAGCTCACCGTCGTAGTACCGCTCCAACATTTTATCGGTCAGCTTTTTCACAAGGCCCTCCTATTTGACGGTCAAGTCGCCCTCGAGGTAGTCGCCGAGCGCTCGTTGCAGTTTCTGTCGGGCGTGATGCAAGCGAGACATGATGGTGCCCTTGGAAACCCCCATGGTCTTGGCCATCTCGGAATACGACAGCCCTTCGAGCTCCCGCATGATGATGACCGTTCGGTGATAAGGCGGCAACGCGTCCAGCGCCTTCTGGATGTGGGCGGCGAGCTCTTTGCGACCCAGATTTCTGGCCGGGTTGACCTCACCCGGACCGCCCATTGTCGGTGTGGCACCTGTGATCGCTTCCTTGTGATTGAACCGCTCGTCGAATTCCACGCTCATGTGTTTGTTCTTCCGGCGCAAGTGGTCGATACACATGTTGACCACGATCCGATACAGCCAGGTGTAAAAACTCGATGACCCCTGAAAGTTGCTGATGTAGCGGTTGATCTTGATGAACGCGTCCTGGGCGATATCCATTGCATCTTCGGGATCTTTGACCATGCTCAGGGCAATGGAGAATACTTTTTTCTGATACCGCTCGATGAGTTTTACAAAAGCTGCTTCGTCTCCTTTTTGGCAACGCCTGACGAGCTCGAGGTCCGTTTTGGCCTTTTGTTCCGGCGTTTCCTCCTTCTTTATGGACATTTGGCCAACGGGTTTATTCACTTTTTTATCCTCAGCCGGGTGCGCCCGGTCGGTCGCCCTGGGCAACGGCAAACAGTTGTCCCTGCGGCGCAGTATCGCTGCGTGCAATCGCGGGCAGGCGACTGGTGCGACTGTAGCACCTCACAGTCGAGCCCGCAATTATTCTCCCCACCGCCGCTCTGTGGCGGGTGCCAATTCCAATCCAGCTGTGGTACACCCGGAGGATGAATCCGAAGAAACTCAAAAAGTTACTCGAAGAGGTCAAACAGGGGAACTGCTCGATCGACGAAGCGATGGAGGGGCTGGCCCGCTTGCCCTTTGCCGATATCGGGGCAGCGGTGGTCGACCATCATCGGGCTCTGCGGACCGGCTATCCCGAAGTGGTGCTCGGCTCGGGAAAGACCGTGGAACAGATCGTGGCGATTGTCGAGGAGCTGCGTCGCGCCGGGGGAAACGTCCTGGTGACCCGGGTCGATTCGGACAAGGCGACAGCGGTGTGTCGACAGATCGAGGGCCTGGAATACCGCGAAGCGGCCCGATCGCTCGTGCTGCTCGGCGAACCGGTGGAACCGGCGGGGCGGGGACCGATTGCCGTGGTCACTGCAGGCACCTCCGATCTGCCGGTGGCCGAGGAGGCCGCTGTGGTCGTCGAGCTCTCCGGCAATGAGTTGTTCCGCGTGTTCGACGTGGGCGTGGCCGGGGTCCATCGCCTGTTTCATCGCATCGATGAATTGCGCCGCGCCGCTGTGGTTATCGTGGTCGCCGGAATGGAAGGGGCCTTGGCTTCGGTGGTGGGTGGTCTGGTCGACTGCCCGGTGATCGCGGTGCCCACCTCGGTGGGGTACGGCGCCAGTTTCGGCGGGGTCGCCGCTTTGTTGAGCATGCTCAACAGCTGCGCCGCCGGCATTACGGTCGTCAACATCGATAACGGCTTCGGTGCCGGATACGCCGCATCGCTAATCAACCGAAAAAGGGAGCACAACCGGTGACAGACACAGCACATTCCCATTCATCGATACTCCACATCGATTGCTTCTCCGGGGCCAGCGGGGACATGATCCTGGCGGCGCTGCTCGATATGGGACTGCCCCTGGACGTGGTCCAATCGGCGGTCGCCAAATTGCCGCTGAGCGGGTTCGAGCTCGAGGTCCGCAAGGAGAAGCGGCAGTCCATCGAAGCGACCCGGTTCATCGTCCACGTCGACGAGGCCCATCAACCCCATCGCCATTTCGGCGACATCCGAGAGATGATTGAAACCGCTGTACTCGACCCGCGGGTCAAGTCGATGGCGATCGATATCTTCGGCCACATCGCCCGGGCTGAGGCGAGGGTGCACGGCTCGACCGTGGAAAAGGTTCATTTTCACGAGGTGGGCGCCGTCGATTCGATTGTCGATATTGTCGGGGCGGCTGCGGCATTTTTTCATTTCGACGCCCGGGTCACCTGCTCTCCGGTGCCGCTGGGCAACGGTACAATTCAGTCGGCCCATGGGATCTTGCCCGTACCCGCACCGGCGACGATGTTCATTCTGCAAGGGGTGCCCGTGCAGGGGTCCGAGGTCCAGGCCGAGTTGACCACCCCCACCGGCGCGGCGGTGATCAAAGCGGTGGTGTCAGAGTTCGGGCCCTATCCGTCGATGGTTCCGACAGCTGTCGGTTTCGGGGCGGGCACCCGCAGTCATCCCACCCGACCCGGATTGTTGCGCACCGTACTGGGCGATGCGGATAGCGGGACGCGTGGTGAATCCCTCGGCCCCTGCTGTGTGATCGAGACCAATATCGACGATGTGACCGGCGAAGTGGCGGCCCACACCATCACCACTCTTCTCGAAAAAGGGGCGCTGGATGCCTGGATCGAACCGATTCAGATGAAAAAGGGTCGGCCGGCGATCAAGGTCAGCGTGCTGTGCCGGCAGAGCGAGCTACGCCAAACCGCGGCCGAGCTGTTCAGTCAGTGCCCCACCATCGGCTTGCGCCACTATCCGGTCGGACGCATCGAAATGGAACGGTCGATTCACACCATCGACACCCCCTATGGTCCCCTTCGGATCAAGGTCGCGCGAGGACCGGAGAATAGCGCCAACGCGGCTCCTGAATTCGAAGATTGCAAGCAGGCGGCCATAGACCACGACGTCTCGCTCAAAGAGGTGATGACCGTCGCCGCCGGCCTGGCCCAATCCCTAATCAAATAATTCGTTGAAGGGCCGAGTCCTTCGGTGGGTGGGGTTGGTTGTCTATTCGAGGTAAGCCACCGTGCGGATCAGCGCCTTGACGCGTGTCTTGGTCTCCTGGGGAAGGTCGATGAAACGGATCCCCATACCCTGTTCCCGATCCGCGGCCCCCTCGTCTACCCAAACCACCTCACCGGTGACGATCAGCGGTTCTCCGCCCCCAGGCATGTTGAACTGGAGCTCCAGGGTGGCCCCTTGGGGTAGCGGGTCGTCCGATACCAGGAAAATGCCGAACTCCGAGAGATTCGACGCCCTGGAGTAGAGGTAGGCGTCCCCGTGGCGGAAATTGACATCCAGCCGTACCGGATGGCGCACTGCTGTCCTTCGTTCGGAGAGCAGCTTGGTGCGTTGATCTTTCATTTCGACTCTATTTCACTTCGATGGTGGCAATCTTTATCGCGTTTTCGGTGTGCGGGGCACCGCTCTTGACCGCCAATCGCTTCGTCCCCAAGTACACGCCGAGCTTTACCGTATAGATACCGGATTTTTGGTAGAAAGGCACTTTTCTCGAGTAAATATCTCGCAAGTAATCCCCCTTGACCCACTTGCTGGTCGGATAGACATCCTGCAGCAGGCGGTGGTCGGCGTGAATCCGTCCCCCGGGCCCGTCGATGTGCAAAAACATCTTGTAGTTCCGGTTCAGGCGCCCCTCGCAACGCCAGTGGGTTTCGATGGAAAATCCTCCTCCGGGGCTCAAGTGGGCTTTCTTGCTGTCCGGGATCAGCGCCCACCCCAGGAGGGTCATCTTGTCGTCGAAATTGATATCCACGGGATGGGCCAACGGCGGTTGGAAGGGTCGGGAGGCCACGAACGGGGCGATCGGGTTCTGGTCCACCTCCTCGTCGCGAGGCTTGGAGGTGGCCAACATGAAACGCTTGCTCTTGGCATCGAGCACAAAGACGTGACGACCGGTTTTCAGGCGCATTTGCCGATCGATCTCCGCCAAGTCCGCCGGCGGAAACAGGGCGAAAACCCGTTCCTTGCGCTCGAGCCAATCGACGATGTCCGCCACAGATCGGAGAGGCTCGGCCTGGGCGCTCATCGCGGCGCCCGCTTTGTAGATGCCCAGTTTTTCATCCCCCCGTTTGTACCGTTCAAATGCTTCGAACGCGTGCTTGGACGAGAGATCCACCGACAATCCGGGGATGAGGCTGTGGGCGATGTAGAACCCGAAAATTGCAGCGGGAACGGTCAGGGCGGCGATGGGGAAGGTGCGGCGCCAATTCGGCGGGCACATCCGATCGAATTTCTTCAAGCCGAGCGCAAAGAAGACCAGCCCGGCCGGCAGCGCAAAGGCAGTGGTCGCCAACCAGGGCTTGAAGGTCTCGGCCAAGGGCAGGTCGATGAAGGCGTAGCCCAGTAATAGCTTTTTCGGGGTTTGCCCGAAGTCTCGCAACATGATGGCAAACAGCACCACCGCGACCAGGGCGCCGAAGCGCAGCGGTTTGTCCGATTCGATTAAATCGAGAATTCCCAGCACGGCGCCGACGGCCATCGGCAGGGCGAACAGGAGGGGACGGACGCCGCACAAGCGGGTGGCCACCGTGCCGACGAGACAGGCGACGATCACGCCGCAGACCACGAGCAGGCGCAGGGGACGGTGCGGATCATTCCGATCGCCGCTCACCAGGGCCAGCATGGAGAGGGGGACGATCGCGCTCCAGGGGAACCAGCCATAGGCCAACTGCTCCAACGGGAATTCGAACGATTGGGGGGTGGGTTTGGTCGGTAAGCCGCCGGTGATCCACTGAATATCCCCCTCTGCGAACAGTATCGCAGCGGCAAAGCCGGCAGCAGCGACGACGGCCATGATCAGGGTGACCACGGCGGCGGTCAGCTGCCGTTTCGGAGATTCGGCCGGCGCCCCATTCCCACCGATACAAAAGAGGGTGAGGCAGACGGTCAGCGTCGGGGCGACCACGCCGAGCAGCATTCCGGCGCTCATCCCACCCAACGTCAAGCCGAGCAGACCGACGATGGCGGCGATAACCGCGGTGCGCTTTTTGGGGGCTCGGGTAAAGAGAAAAAGCCCGCCGATGGCCAGTGTTTCACCGAGAAATTGGGGCATCGCCGAGGTCAGCTGTCGCCCGTGAAAAATGAACACCGGCGCTGTGCCGAGCGCAATACCGCACATGGCTGCCAGCCGGGTATCCCCCAAGGGGAGAAGCAGGGTGACCAGGGCCAGGACGACGGTCAATCCGATGACCACCGAGGGGAGACGGGTGGTGATCACCGAGGGGCCCAGCACTCGCCAAACCTTGGCCACAAGCCGTTCTTGGACATGCGGTCCGGGAGGCACTCCATTGGGGAAGGCCGTGTCGTTCAGATAGGACGCCGCGGTATTGCTGCGGACCGCTTCGTGGGGTTCCCACACCCCGAACCGGCCCAGACCGGGCGCCAACAGGGCGATGGCAAGCATCACGGGGCCCGCGACAGCGAGTGCAATTTGCGGTTTATTCATCGGGCGGAAATCCTTATAATGGCATACTTGAATTTGACCAAATCGTCGGTACATTACCCAATTGCCGGTGAGCTTGGCAAGGGCCCTTGGCAAATGCTATAGTTGGCGAGAACGCAGACAGAAAATCATTTTTGTCGGCCTGGAGGATAACGATGAAGGTTGAAGCAGGAAAAGTGGTTACCTTGGAATACACCATCACCACCGAACAGGGAGAGCTGATTGAATCCTCTGCGGGTCGGGGTGAACCACTCATCTTTCTGTATGGCAAGAGCGGGTTGCTGCCAGGGCTCGACGAGCAGCTGGAGGGGATGGCGACCGATGAGGAGAAAGAGTTCGAACTGCCGCCGGAGAAAGCGTTTGGTACCAGCGATTCCGGCCCGACAATGACGATCGCCAAGAACCAGTTTCCAGAGGGGGCGCAGACCACTGTCGGGTCATCTTTCCAAGCGGACCTGCCCGGCACCACTCAGACGGTCAATTTTGTCGTCATCGAGGAGAACACCAACGATACGGTGGTCCGATTGATTCACCCCCTGGCTGGTAAAAAGATCCGCATCAAGGCCAAAATAATCGCACTGAGGGAGGCCAAGCCCGAAGAGCTGTCGCAGAATAACTAGCATCAAATCAAATCAATAAGGTCGGGAGGGCTCCCCCTTGAATAAGGGGGCCGGGGGGATTTCGTTCTTCCCGCAGTGATTGGTTCGGGTTGGTGTTTGGGGAGGGTTGGTGTTTGATGCGGGTTGGTGTTTGGGGAGGGCAGGCACGGAGACCTACTCCAAATCTTCGAGGCCGAGGACTTCGGTTTTGTCGTCCGGGGCCTTTTCTAGTGGGGCGGTGGCCGACCGTATCGGTATTTTATCGAGGGTGGCGGCGTTCTTGGCGATCATTGTCTTGACTTGGTTGCGGTATTTGCGCGGTGCCGGTCGTCCCGGCTGGATGCGGTACTTGAGCGGATCGATGAATTTGGCCCCTTTTTTCAGCCCGAAGTGGAGATGGGCCCCGGTGGATCGGCCGGTGGAACCCACGTAGCCGATGACCTGTCGCTCGCGCACCTTGACGTTTCGCTTGATGCCCCGGGCGAACCGCTGAAGGTGGGCGTAGTAGGAGACCAGGTTTTCGTCGTGGTTGATGATGACCAGGTTGCCGTTGGCCCCGCGGCGATCGGCGGTGACAACCGTTCCTTCCTGGCAGGCCCACACCGGTGTACCGTGAGGGGCGGCGAAATCGACTCCGTTGTGCAACAATCGCCGTTTGAGTACCGGGTGGTAGCGCCGGCCAAAGGGGGAGCTGATGCGCGTGTAGTGCAGCGGAATGCTGATCGCCGTCTTGGGTTGGGAGATGGCCTTTTCGTTGTAGTAGACCGCATCGGTGGTGGCCGTCTCAAAGCGAAAGAACCGCTTTCTACCGGATTTAGTGCCGTTGTACTCCAGGGCCAATACCGGACCGTAGCCGAGAAACTCGCCCTTGAGACTCTCTTCTTCGACCAACACGCGAAAGGTGTCACCGGGACGCTGCTCTTTGTAGAAATCCACCTGATTGGAGAGCACATCGACGATGCGACCGGCCAGCGAGGGATGGGCGTGGAGCTCGACCAGCGCTTTGTAAAGGGACGAGGCAATGGTTCCGCCGTAACGACGCGCCTTCTTCTGGGTTCGGATCTGCTTGCGCCGCCCTTTAAAGGAATTGTTCTGTTGAACAACTTCGTACACCTCAGTGAGGGAGACCTCATAGCGAAAGTAGGTCGGTTTTTCGGTCTTCGGATCCAGACGGACTTCGAACATCTGTCCCGGCCGGGAGCGGCGAAAATCGTAGATCCCATCCAGTGCGGTGATCAGGGCGTGGGCTTGCCCCATCGAGAGACCCAGGTTGGTCAGGCTCTTGATCACCGGGGTGTTGCTCTGTACTGTCCCGCTCTTGACCAACCCTCCGGCGGTGACGGTCGATGAGGTCTCCGGTTGATCCGGCGGAGCGTACTTCGCGGCGGGTTCCTGTGTCGAGTCCGGGGCTGATGCTGATCGGTTGTCGGCCGGGGCGTAGGGGCGCTCCCCCGCGTCGGCGGTCGCCGGCGTGAGCCAACCCGCCGCTGAGATTTGGGTGCGGGGCTCAGTGGAGTCTTCGCTCGAGGAGAGCGAGACAAACAGCGCGATCAGCGCCGCCAGTCCCCCCAGGACGAGGGACGCAATAAAAACCTCCCGGCGAAGGGGGAGACGTCGGGCAGAAGAGGCCGCCTTGGGGACAGGCGAATCGGGGTCAGCGTACAGCATCGCGGTCTGCTTACCACGGACGGCTCCTTTAGTCGATCAAGAAACCGAATCCCCTGGTAGCAGCTCTCCATCGAAGGTGGCCACACAAAGACGCTCGGTTCCACCGCCGCCGGCACAGACCATGCCTTCGGAGAGGCCGAATTTCATCTGCCGCGGCTTGAGGTTGGCTACCACGAGCACCTGTTTGCCCAACAGTGCCTGGGGCTCCGGGTAGGCCGAGCGGATACCGGCGAAGATCTGACGCAACCGCCCTTCACCCAAATCGACCATCAATTTGATCAGTTTCTTGGCCCCGTCGACCAGTGAAGCTTCTTTAATAACCCCCACGCGAAGGTCCACTGCGGCGAAATCGTCGATGGTGATCTCCGGGCTCAACGGCCTGAAATCATTTTTCTTTTCTTCTTTGGCGGGTTTGCCGCCGCTCGGGGGCGCGGCCGCCTCGGCTTGCGCGGTAATTTCCTTGATCTTCTTTTCATCGATGCGGGGGAAGGTCCGCGGGACGTTCCCCAGGGAGTGGCCTGCCGGAAGTCCACCCCAGGCGACGCGCTCGGCGAACGGCGTTTCGGTGTTGCAGGGGGACGGGGCACCCAGGTACTCGAGGATATTGCGGCACGCCCGCGGCATGATCGGCGACAACAGGGTGGCCAATATCCGGACGATTTCGAGCCCGGTGTACAGCACCCGCTCGAGGGCTTCGCGCTGGGTCTCCTCCTTGGCCAAGCGCCAGGGTTGGGTTTCGTTGATATAGCCGTCGGCCGCTGCTTGCAGCTTGCGCAAGGCGTCGACGGCCAGGTGAAATTGACGGTTTTCGAAATGGTCCACAAACCCGTCGACAGTTTGCGCAGCCAAATCGATGAGCGCTTGTTCCGGCGCCTCGAATTCGGTCACTTTGGGAATCACACCGCCCAGGTTTTTCTTGATCAGCGATCCGGTTCGCGAGAGCAGGTTTCCCAGGCCGTTGGCCAGATCCGCATTGTAGCGCTCGACGAACAGCTCATAGGAGAAGCTCGCGTCAGCGCCGAATTTCATCTCCCGAAAGAAGAAATAGCGCAGGTTCTCGATGCCGAACTGCTTGTCAAAGGTCAGCGGCCGGATCACATTGCCCAGGCTCTTGGACATTTTCGATTCGCCGAGCAACCAGAAACCGTGGACATCGATTTGCCGGTACAACTCGATACCCGCCGCCATCAGCATCGTGGGCCAGTAGATGGCGTGGGTTTTCAAAATGTCCTTACCAATCAAGTGATTGCAATGGGGCCAGTAGCGCTCGAAGAGGTCTTTGCCGCTGCCGCTCTGTTTCAGTGCGGAGACGTAGTTGAGCAGGGCGTCGAACCAGACATAGGTGACATATTTGTCGTCGAAGGGCAGGTCGATACCCCAGGTAAGCCGGGTCTTGGGTCTTGAGATGCACAAATCTTCGAGCGGGTTCTTGAGGAACGAGAGCACCTCATTGCGGTACCGTTCGGGTCGAATCCACTGGGGATTTTGTTCGATGTGGTCGATCAGCGCCTGTTGATAGTTGCCCATGCGGAAGAAATAGTTGGCCTCTTTGACCTCTTTGGGGGTGGTTTGGTGATCCGGGCATTTGCCGTCGACCAGCTCGGTCTGGGTGAAGTACCGCTCGCAGCCCACGCAGTAGAGACCGGTATATTCGTCGAAGTAGATATCTCCGGCGTCGTACACCTGTTGCAGAATCTGCTGAACATAGGTTTTGTGGCGCTCATCGGTGGTGCGGATGAAGTCATCGAAGTCAACGCCGATCTCGGTCCAGGTGCTGCGAAAAAGACCGCTGATCTGGTCGGTGAATGATTGGGGATCAACCCCTTTGGCAGTGGCCGATTCAGCGATTTTCTCCCCGTGTTCATCGGTGCCGGTCAGGAAATAGACGTCATCCCCCAGCATCTGGTGAAACCGCTTGAGCACATCGGCGAGCATGGTGGTGTAGAGGTGCCCGATGTGGGGTTCGGCGTTGACGTAGTAAATCGGCGTGGTGAAGTATGCGGACCGGCTCATGACACCCTCCAGAACCGACGAAGGCGGCCTGCCGCCGCCCTCGTGTTGCCGAGTGATTGTTTCGAGTTGGTGATCATCACTCGCTTTTTTGGTGAAATTGGGTGGCGGGGGGGGGACTTGAACCCCCGACCTGTGGGTTATGAATCCACCGCTCT
>JANQET010000180.1 GCA_028278265.1 Myxococcota bacterium | reverse complement strand
TCCGCGTCCCTACCCGCTTCGCTGGCCCGACGGGCCAGGTATTCCCGAATCGCGGTCAGGTTGTGTTGCGTATCCGCGTGGCTCGGTTCCATCCGGAGCGCCCGCTCATAGTGACGGATTGACCGGCCGAGCTGGCCCAAGCGGGCATAGGCGGTCCCCAAATTGTAGGACACCACCACATCGCGCACCCCCAAGCGCTCGAGCTTGGCGTACTTCTCGGCTGCGACGCCGTACTCCCCGTTCCAAAAGGCGTTGTTCGCCTCTTCGAAAATCGAATCCAGCGATTCGGCCCGCGCGCGCGCCCCGGCCAGCAGGCAGCCCACGGTCACAACCGCAATCAACATCAAGGGTGGTCGTTTCATGATCTCCCCTTGGGTGCAGCAGTGACCCCAAT
This sequence comes from Myxococcota bacterium, assembly GCA_028278265.1. Classification (GTDB taxonomy): domain Bacteria; phylum Myxococcota_A; class Polyangia; order JAAYKL01; family JAAYKL01; genus JANQET01. The sequence goes on along the minus strand of JANQET010000180.1, from coordinate 24,955 downwards.
CCTGGCCAATTCGCCGATCAGTCGCTCAACCCGGGTGAGCGCCCGGCGCCAATCGTCGTCCTGTCCGGTGCTCTTGGCAAATCGGGCGAACTCACAGGACTCCAATTCGGTGATCACGGCGCTGGCGCGAGCCGCGTCGATTCCCCGCGCCAACAGCCGATCGTGGAGCTCGGTCATCGTGTCGCCGGCCACCGGCGTTTCCAACCGATCCTCGAGAAATCCGATGAAAATGCGCTGCAACTCTCCGAAGAACGGCTCCTTGGACAGGGTCGCCGCGTTTTTCTTGAGTTGGTCCAGCCGGCGCTTGGCCACTACCATCGCCCGCTTTGACCGGCCCTTCACCCGGTTTTCGATCAAGCGCCGCCGGGTCTGTGATGCGGCGATAGTCCCCAGATAGGCCAGTGCGACCAACACGACAAGCGCATAGAACCAGGGGCGGCCGATCATCGCGTGCGCGTCGCCAAGCTTGAGCGGCGAGCGGGAGAGAATAGACCGCAATTGGCGGTTGAGCCGGCTCTGATCGCCGATCGGCTCTGCGGTGGGTGAGGCGGACACGACCGTGCCCCCCGGCGCGGCGTCCCCCTGAGTCACCACCACGCGGTGGGCCCTACCCTGTTTGGTTTGGTACCGGCCCGCGGCTGGATCAAAATAGGACCAGCTGATCGCCGGAACGACGAACTCTCCCGGCGCCTTGGGAATCATCAAAATGCGACTTGTGCGGCTACCGGTGATCGCCTCATCGACGACCCGTACATCTACCTCGCTCTCCGGCGCATAGACCTTGAAGCCTTCGACGTCGGTCACCTCGGGGAGGACCAGGTTGCGCAGGTTGCCCTCGCCGCGGACCGATAGGGTCAGGGTCACGGGTTCACCGGCCTTGACTTTGGTATGATCAACGCTGGTCTTGAAAGCATACTTGCCCACATTGGCCGGATCAAAACCAGTCGGTTGGTTTTCCTTGGGCAGGGGCGCGACCTCCACCTGCACCGGTACGGCGACCCGTTTGACCGTCTTGCGCTGTGAGAAGAATCCACCGCGCCGCACCTCGAGCTCGACGATAGCCGGAGCGATGGTCAGCGTCCCCGGCTTAATTGGATAGAGGGCGTACTTGCGCAGCGGGATGCGCTCGAACTGTTGATTGTTGATCACGAACGCCTGCCCTTGGGGGCGACGGCGATTGGAGAGCAGGTTCTCCACCCAGAACCCCTCTGTACCCGGTTCCCGCAGCACCTCAGCGCCGGTGCGCCAGGCGGTATACAAGTAGACCGTCAGGATCAACGACTCCCCGACCACTGCCTTTTTCTTGGAGAGCGCGGTCTGGATGAAGTAATCCTTGTCGAATCTGGCCCCGTCGAGGGTCTCACCGGGCAAACCCTGGGTAGCCGAATCATCCGGGGGCGGCTGATCGGGCCCGGTCGGTTCGGTGGGGGTCGGCGCGACCTGCTGTGGCCCGGCGCCTCCCCCTTTGCCGGACGGTCGCACGTTGATCGGATAGGGATCGCCCTTGTACTCGTGTTCGTCGACCACGACCCTCACTGGCGCGATCACATGTTTTTTCGGTTGATCCGTTACTAGTACGAAGGTGTAGATGCTCTGCCTCGAGACCTGGCGATTGCTGTTGCGCCCCATGCCCCACGAAAACGAGAACGACATCGGATGGGATTCGGATTGCTGCAGGATTTTGAATCCACCGAAGTTGGGCAGCCGGACCTTGGGATCGGTTTGACTATATGTCTCGATTTTGATGGTCAGCACAAACGGCTCGGATTGGACGATAACGTCGCGATCGGTGGTGATTCCAATCTCCGGCGCGCGCCGCTTGGCTCGCTGGGCCGATGCGTCAGCCGCAATTAAGATAAGAAGCGCAAGAACAATACAACCGCGTTTGATCATTACCAATCTTTGAATCCTCGCCCGGGCATGGGCCGTCCTTTGCGCCGGGTCATGTTCTTCATTAGGTTTTCTTGCCCGTCTTCGAGTGAGTCAAGGATCTGCTCCACTTCTTGTTTCGATTTGGGCTGGGGTTGAGGCTGTTGTTGCTGTTCTTGCTGCTGTTCCTGCTGTTGTTCCTGCTGCTGTTGCTGTTCTTGCTCTTTTTGGTCTTCTTGATCTTGCTGGTCTTGCTCGTCCTGTTGCTCCTGCTGATCTTGCTGATCCTGATTCTGCTGGTCTTGCTGATCCTGGTCCTGCTGGTCTTGTTGGTCCTGCTGATCCTGGTTGTCCTGATCTTGCTGTTCCTGATCTTTTTTCTGCTGCTCTTCCTGCTCTTTTTGTTTCTGCCGGGCCAACTCCAGGTTCCAGGCCACGTCCGGGTTGCCCGGTGCCAGCATCAAGCTCTTCTTGTAGTGCTCCACTGCGGCCTTGTAGTCCTCTTTTGTGAAAAAACCGTTGCCCAGGTTGGCCAGGGCCCGCGCCCGAATCGGTTTCGGCGCATCGGCATTACTGGCCAGGGAAAAGGCCTGCATCGCCTGCTCTGCCTGGGATTCTTCCATGCGAGAGAGGGCCAATCCCCGATTGAGGTGCACCGCGTGCTGGTTGGGCAATTGTCGCGCAGCACTGTCGTATGACTCGAGCGCGTCGGCGGGTTTGTTGGCGGCCAGCAGCTCGTTGCCCTCGGCGACATCCCCGTTTTCGGAACTGAAAAGATCGAAAGCGTGAGCTGGTCCGCCGATCAGCACCAGCGCCACCGTACAGCCTGCTATCGTTCTTTTCGCGACTCGAATCATCGCTTTCTCCTGCGCCAGAAAACCGCCCGTTCCGGCAACACGAATGCAATGAATAATAGCGCAAACGACGGAATTAAAAACCACTGAAACACCTCTTCGTACACGGTGATTTGTCGCGCTTTGACATCGGTCTGCTTCATCTTGCGGATCTCGTTGACCATCGCCGTCATCCCCGACAGGTCACTCCCCGCACGAAAATAGCGCCCGTTGGTCTTGCTCGCGATATCCCGCAATTGATCTTCGTTCTTGTTGGACAGTGCCGTGGTGACGTACTCCCCTTCATCGTCCTTCTGGTACCCCATCGGCGTGCCGTCCTCCAAAAATCGGGGAATCAACTCCGGCGACTGGGACCCGATACCCAGCACGTGGATCGGAATGTCCTGCCCCGCTGCCTCTTCGGCTGCGGCAATCGGATCTCCCAAATGATCCTCCCCATCGCTGAGCAGGATGATCACCTTGGAGCGCTCCCCCTCCTGCTGCTCTTCGTCGAGCTCCTCCTGCTGGGGGTTGAGCATGCGAATCGCCGCGGTCAGCGCCTTGCCGATTGCCGTCCCGCCGACGGGCATGTCGTGCGGTCCCAGACCGCGCCAGAAAGTGGTCGCCGCCGCGTAGTCCGAGGTCAGGGGGAAGCGCAGGGTGTCACCGGCAAAGGCGATCAACCCGATGCGATCCCCGGTGAGCTGGGCGATGAATTCGTTGAGCTCGAGCTTGGCCCGTTCGAGGCGATTGGGTTGCACGTCCTGGGCCAACATGCTCTTGGAAAAGTCCAGGGCCACGACCACGTCGATGCCCCGTTTCTTGAGCATTTGAATTCGCCCCCCATACTGGGGACGCGCCGCACTGAGCACCATCGCCGCGACACCCAAGGCCAGGGCAATGCCCTTGATCGCGCGCAAATAGGGAGAGGGGCGATCGAGCTGCCCGTTGACGGTCTGGGCCTGACCCAGCCGGGCGATCATCCGTTTGCGAAACCAGATGCCCAACACCAGGGCCAGGGCCACGGCCAGGGGGATGAGCAATAACACCAACATCGCTTGATCGGCGAATCTCATGGCGTCCTCCGCAAGAAGATCAAGCCGCACAACAACTCGAGGGCGATCAGGATCAGAGCGGGCCAGAGATAGCGCTCGAACACCTCCCCGTAGACCACTCCCTGGTCGGCGATACGGGACTTCTCCAGCGCATCGAGGATGGCGTGGAACGACGATTCGAGCCCCTTGCGATCCGTCGCTTCAAAGAACGCACCGCCCGTGTCCTCGCTCATCTTGATCAGCAACTCGGGATTGATCGGCACATTGCGGGCGCCGAGAATCTGTTGTTTGAAAAAATCCAATCCGTGGGCCACGCTGGCCTGATCCTTGGTGCCCATCAGCACGGTGTAGATCTTGATTCCAAGCGTCTGCGCAAACAGGGAGGCCTGTTCCGGCGAAATATTGCCCGCATTGGACGTGCCGTCGGTGAGCAGAATAATCGTCTTACTCTTGGCATCGGACTTGCGCAGCCGATTGGTCGAGACCCCCACCGCATTGCCGATGGCAGTGGCGTTGCCCGAGATCATGCCGATTTTCACCTGGTTGATCAGGGTCGCCAGGATGGAGTAGTCGAGGGTCAGCGGACAGAGCGTGTAGGCCTGCTCGGCAAAAATCACGGCACCGATGCGATCGTTCTTGCGCCGTTTGATGAACTCCTGCACCACCGCCTTGGAGGCCTGCAGTCGGGTCGGTTCCAGATCCTGCGCCTCCATCGAGCCGGAGACGTCGATGGTCAATACAATATCGATCCCCTCCATCTCGGTCTCTTCCCGCTGCGTCGAGTCCTGGGGCCGGGCCAGGGCCACTACCAAGAAGGCGATGCCCACTGCGCGCAGCCCGGTGAGCACCGGCAGCAGCCGGGTCCGCCAACCGGTGCCGGATTGCACCAGCACGCTCAAGAGGGGAAAGCGAAGCTTGCCCTGGTATCGTTTTTCCAACATGCCGGCGGCGAGCACCAACGGCACGGCGATCCAGCAGAGCAGGAGCCAGGGATTTTCAAAACGCAGCCCCGAGCCCTCGTGAAGCCAAGGCGGCAGGTAAATAGCTGCGCCGACGGCCAAAAAGCCGAGAAACCAGAGCAGCGGGGCGACCTTGGGGATCCACCTAGGCATCATCCGCCCCCTTTGTTGGCGCGGCGTCCTCATCCTTGGTCGGCGCAGTTGTGGTCACCGCCGGCTGCGGCGTGGTGTGCTCGACCACGGCAAATCCCTGCCGAAGCAACCCGCGGGACTCGTCCAAGGTGGGAATCAGCTTGGCGAATTTAACGAGATCGGTCTCGTTTAAAAACTCAATAATCGAATCGAACATCAGCGCGGCAATTTTTCGGTTTCGCAGCTCGACGACGAGCTCTTCGGTGGACAGCTCCAATGAATCGAAGCCGTAGCGGTTGCCCACATACTCCCGTATCGTCTCGGACAAGCGGATGTGGAACACCTTGACCTGCCCCTCGTCGAGCAGGGTCGACTCTTTCAGTGCGGTCAATTTCTCCAGAGCGATCTCTTCGGCCGGTCGCGGCGGAGGGGGCGGCGGACCGGGCTTGGGTTTGCGCATCGCCCAGAGCTTGCGCGCGATCAGGGTCAGCAGGGCGACCAGGCCCACGCCGGCGAGGATGCCGAGAATCCACAGTAAGGTGTAGTTCTTCTCGATCACCGCTTCCCCGGGACCGGTGTCCGGCTTGAGCTCCGGCTCGGGCTCATTGGCGATGAGGCTCTTGATTTCGACGGTTGCCCCGTCAGTGGTCAGCTCGGCCACCCGGCCCTGCTCGTCCACCACGGTCAGCTTTTGTGCCCCCACCTCGACCTGGCCCGGTTCGAAACCGATCAGCTTGATGCTGAAGATCTCCTCTACCCACTCCCCGTCGGTGCCGATCTGCTGGACCTCTTTGGAGTGCACCTCCAATCCGCTAAACGAGGCGCCGCTGAGCACGTGCACCCGATCGCCGGAGCGTCTCTTGACCTTCAGGTTCCACTGGATCAACTCACCGACCGCAGCCTCTTTGGGCGCTACTGACAGGCTCAGGGTGGGCAGTCGGTCAGCGGGAATGGATGGTGGGGGTGGCGCTACATCAGGCACTGCGGCATCTGTGCCGGCGTCGATACCGCGGTCCACGCCCGCATCAGCGCCCGAGCCGAGAGCCGGCCAAAAGCCGACGACCAATGCGATCAAAATCGCGCGCGTCCCGGTCATCAACCCCTCCTGGCCCGCTTGGCGCGGCGGCGAAAGAAATTGACCAGCGGGGAGAGATCCCGTTCGGCCGTGTTCAGCTTGATGTAGTCCATCTGCAGCTTGCGAAACAGCTGCTCCCGCTCGGCGGTGTTCAATTTGATTTGCCGTTCAAACGCTTCGCGCACCTTGCGGGACGAGGTATCCACCGCCTCCACTGCGCCGGTCTCCGGATCCTGCACGTAGACCACCCCGAGATCAGAGAGGCTCTCCTCCCGGGGGTCGCTGACGCAAATGGGAATCAGATCGTGACGGGTGTGGGCCAGGCGCAGGGCTTTGTCCCACCCCCGGTCGATGAAATCCGAGATGAGGAACACCACGGCGCGGTGCTTGGCCACCTTGCCCAGATAGTCCAGACCGACCTTGAGATCGGTGCCCCGGCCGGACGGTCGAAAGCGAAGGATCTCGGAGATCACCCGCAGCACGTGTTTGCGCCCCTTTTTGGGCGGCACGAACAACTCGACCCGATCGGTGAACATAATCAGGCCCACCTGGTCGTTGTTCTTGATCGCTGAAAAGGCCAGCGTCGCGGCCACCTTGGCGGCCAAGCGGGACTTGGTTTGATGGGTCGTGCCGAACAACTCCGAGGCGGAAACATCGACCAGCAGGATGACGATCATCTCCCGCTCTTCCACGAACAGCTTGACGAACACATCATTCATCCGCGCCGAGACATTCCAATCGATCAGCCGCACGTCGTCCCCGTGCTGGTACTGGCGCACTTCGTCGAAGGCCATGCCCCGGCCCTTGAATACGGATTGGTACTGACCGGCGAGCTGATCGTTGACCAGCCGACGGGTGAAAATCTCTATCTTGCGGATCTCCTTGAACAGTTCGGCGGGATCCACAATTTCCGATGATGGGGTGGACAACTCAAGGCACCTCGACGGTATCGAAGATGCGCCGTACCACATCCTCGCTGGTCATCTCCTCGGCCTCGGCCTCGTAGGTCACGATCACCCGGTGACGCAACACATCGGCTCCCACGGATTTGATGTCCTCCGGGGTGACATACCCCCGATGGCGCAAAAAGGCGTGGGCCCGCGCCGCGATGTTCAGGGCAATGGAGGCGCGGGGAGAGGCCCCGTACTCGATGAATCGGCTCAGCTCACCGAGGCCGTATCGCTCCGGCTCCCGCGAGGCGAACACCACATCGATGATGTAATCTTTGATTTTGTCATCCAAATAGACTTCGTTGACGACTTTACGCGCGTGGAGAATTTTGTCCGGGGAGATGACTTTGCCCACTTTGGGGACCTCTCCGGTGGCCATCCGGTCCATGATTGTGCGCTCGTCATCGCGCGAGGGATAGCCCACTTTGAGCTTGAGCATGAACCGGTCGACCTGAGCCTCTGGCAGGGGGTAGGTGCCCTCCTGTTCCAGTGGATTCTGGGTGGCGATGACGATGAACAGCGAGGGCAGCTCAAAGGTCTGATCGCCGATGGTCACCTGACGCTCCTGCATCGCCTCGAGCAGGGCCGATTGCACCTTGGCCGGCGCCCGGTTGATTTCGTCGGCCAGCACCAGGTTGGTGAACACCGGTCCTTTTTTGGCCGAAAACTGGCCGGAGTGCTGATTGTAGATGACGGTTCCGATGAGGTCGGCGGGCAACAGGTCCGGTGTAAATTGGATCCGCTGAAATTTGGCGTCGATCGATTCGCAAAGGGTGGAGACGGTCAGGGTCTTGGCCAGGCCGGGAACCCCCTCCAGCAGAATGTGTCCACCGGTCAACAAACCGATGACCACTCCCTCGACCATCTCGGTCTGACCGACGATAACCTTTTTGACCTCGTGCATCAGGTCATCGACAAATCCGCTCTCCGCTTTAACCATTTCGTTGATTGCTCTGACGTCGTGACTCATATCGCTCCTCAACTACAAATTTGACTATCTACCTGTGCTAGCAGGCGTGCCCGGATCTACTTCATCCTGCCTCTTTTCATCAACCCTGTACGAAAAAAAATATTCCCAAAAAGATCTGTCGCTTTGTGCGGCAAATTCTACGGGTGGAGCAGCACCTTCAAGGCACCTGGGGAACGGGCCTGTTCAAACGCTTTGATCCCCGATTTCAACGGGTAGGCGCAATCGACGATGACCCGGGGTTCGACCAGGGATTGGGCCATCAACCGCAGGGCCGGTGCAAACGGTCCGCAGCGGGATCCGACCAATGAGATTTCGTCGACCACCAGGGCCGAAAAATCGATCGGGATCGCCCCTCGATAGGTGCTCTTGAGCGCAATGGTTCCCAGGGGTCGAATCGCCCGGGTAGCCAACTCGAATCCGCTGGTATCACCGGTCGCCTCGACCACCACATCCCACTCGCGGTGCGGCACGTTTTCCGGTTCCACGGTTCGGATTCCCCGCTCGTTCAACAGGGACCGTTGTCGGGAATACTTGGCCACCACGCTCAGCCGACACCCGGTCAGGGAGAGCACCTGTGCGATCAGCTGGCCCAGTCGGCCGGCACCGACCACCAACACCCGATCCCGGGGCTTGACCGGCAGCTGCTCGAGGCACTGGCAGGCCGCCGCAAGGGGTTCGGTCAAGACCGCTGTCTCGTCATCGACCCCCTCGGGGACCGGGTGCAGGTTCTTCACGGGCAAGGCAAACCGCTCGCCAAAGACGCCGTGTCGATTGACGATGCCCAACACGGTTCGCCGGCTGCAATGGGTCGGCCGCAGGTTCAGGCATTGCTCGCAACGGCCGCAGGAGAGATTGATCTCACCGACCACCCGTTGACCGACGAGTTCGGGCTTGCCAGGGCAGGCCAGCACATCACCGACAAATTCATGCCCCAGCACGCCGGCGAAGGGATAGTACCCCTCGACCAGTTCCAAATCGGTACCGCAGATCCCGGCCAAGCGCAGGCCGATCAACGCCTCGTTTTCCGCGGGCTGGGGCACCGGTACCTGCTGCACACTCAGGCGGCCGTCTTCCAGCCACAGGGCGTTCATCACATTCGCATTGTCCATGAGGCCAGCCTAGACGGGGATGGGGTCCTTGACAAGCCCGATTTCATTGACAGGGGATAGGGGATCTGGTCTGGTCATTTTCATGATCACAAAATATGTCAAAGGGGTTAGCTGGTGTGCCATCTTATTGTCGGCGACCGTCTTCGGCTGTGTCAAACAGCATCCGGCGATCGAGCCGGAGGCGCCGGTGGACGCCGAAGCGGCTGTATTGCTGAAGTTGGACGCTGAGTTCTGCGCAGCGACCGCCCAAAAAGGGGCCGACGGCTGGGTCCCTTATTTCGCGCCGAACGGGACGATGGCCTCTGGGGAGGGCCCGCCGCTCAGCGGCCACGAAGCGATCGGCAAGGCGATGGGCCCGGCGCTGGCACCGCCCAATTCACTGACCTGGCAGCCGACCGAGGCCCGGATCTGGGTGCCGGGAAAACTGGGCTACACCAGGGGCCGCTACGAGAGCACCACCACTGATGAAAACGGGATCGTCCAAACCCGTCGCGGCGCTTATTTCACCGTTTGGCAGAAACAGGCTGACGGCTCCTGGAAGGTGCTCTTCGATACCGGCATACCCGACGAGAAATAGTTGCCCCTCCTCTGCCCGAAGACGCATACAATAGGGTGGAGAGGAGGAGCGATGAAAACGATAGGAATGACCCTGGCGGTGGGCCTCGCCCTGGTCGTGAGCTCGGCACCGGTTGCCGCCCCGGCCCCTCATCAGCGGGTCACCATCGATTGGAAAGAGACCCACCGGTACACCGACGTCATGGCGGTTCGGGAGAGTCAGCAACGATTTGAGAAACGGTTGTTCAAGCAGCTCACCGACCACCTCGAAGCGCTGGCCCGAAAACAGCTCAAGCGCGGCCACCGGTTGCAGATCACGGTTCACGACATCGACCTGGCCGGCGAGTTTCGCATGAACGCCCTGGGACCGGGAGACAACGGTCGGGTGGTCAAACCGAATTGGCCGGCAGCGATTGACTTGGAACATCGGTTAATCGACCCATCCGGCAAACCCGTCCACCAGGGGAGAGAGATCCTTCGCGGCCGGTTCCACCACCATTCCGGTCCGTCAACGCTGCGTCGGCGCAATTTCCACTACGAAAAAGTGTTGCTCGAGGAGTGGTTCTCGAGCCTCATCAAGTCCACCTCGAACTAACCCTTTTCCGACGATTGCGCTTTCTTGCGCTGGCGGTGGCGCCGGACCTTGATCAAGTTTCCGCACTCGGTTTTGTCACACCAGCGCCGGGTTCGGTTGCGGCTTTCGTCGACCATCACCCAGCCGCAGTCCGGGTTGGCGCAGATCCTAATGCGCCGGGGATCTCCGTCGGCGAGCAGGGTGGCAAACCCCGTGGCCACCTCTCCGAGCACCGCTTCCATGCTGTGGCCCAGAGGGATCAGGGTGAGCTCGGTTTTGCTTTCGTTCCGTTCGAGGCGGCGCACCACCGGGGCGTGGGCCATCATCCGATTCAGGGCGTCGAAATCGGCCGGATGGGGGTCAGACTGCTCGATAATCGCTGTGACCATTCGTTGGAGCAGCTGGCGCAACTGACGCAGCTTTGAGCGCTCAGACCCGCCCGGCAGCCGCTTGGTGCCCCAGGGGGTGCGGGCGAGAAACCGCTCCAGCCACTGGTCGTTGCCCAGACGGTCCTCGCGCCGTCCGCTGCCCCGATGGTCGCGCCAATCCGAATTGACCAAATCTTCCCACAAGCTGCTCATTCAGTAACACCCTTTCAAGGTTATTGACTATTACACAGCGGGGTGCTAGTGTAAATCCATGTAACACTCAAATTATACTTTTAAGTATTACAAACCCCAGCGCGGTAGCACCGCAAAGGAGGCCGAAATGATTGAAAAACTTGAACAATGGGCCAAAAGGAGAAACTATCGAGTTGCCTGGGGATCAGTGGACGCCATCGTTAAAACACGGGACAAAATCAGGCGACAGGGCTCATCCGGCCAGCTGGCCAAGCACCTCTTTGATGACATCGAACCGTTGCTCAGTGGTGAGCTCCCCGGCTGGGCCAACACGGTGGTGATGCTGGCCGTTCCGCGGCCGGCCCATCGACTGAGTTTCGACCTCGGGAGCAAACCGATCAATACGCTGCTGCCGCCCACCTATTATCAATATCGAAACACCTACAAAGAGGTTCGCCAGGCCCTGCAGACCGGGGTCTTCGCCTTTGGACGGGTCGAGCAGCTCAACGCCCCGCTGAAGACAGTGGCCTCCCTGTTGGGATTGGTCGCCTACGGCCGCAACAACGTTTCCTATGTCGAAGGCCTGGGCAGCTACTTTCAACTCTGCGGCTATGTGACCGACGCGCAGCTGTCGTCGGCAGGCCCGCTGGCCGAGCCCCGCCTGCTGGCCGAGTGCGAGGGGTGTGAAAAATGTATCCGGCGCTGTCCCACCGGCGCCATCACCGAGGATCGCATCCTCATTCGTGCCCACCGCTGCCTGACCTATCTCAACGAGAACGAGGGAGAGTGGCCCGACTGGGTATCGCCACGGATACATCACTGTTTGTTGGGCTGCCTGATCTGCCAAAAAACCTGTCCCGCCAACCGCAAACTCCCGGTCGAGACCTGCGCGGTGAGCTTCTCCCAAGCGGAAACCACGGCACTGCTCGCGGGCCCGATGAAGGATGACCACCCCCTCACGCGCCCCATCCGCGACAAACTGAAACGGCTGGATCAACCCTTTGCCGAACCGGTGTTGGGTCGAAACCTCAAGGCCCTGTATGATAAGCGGGCATCCGGTAAGATAGGCCGAACCACCGCAGACTCCGCTTGACGGGGATGGACTCGTCTCGAATATTTATCAGAGAAACAAGGGGGCGAATTTTCCATCAAATGGGGAGACCGACCGATCAGGGAACCCGTACGAGCACTGTTAGCCAGGCCGGCTCGTTGCATCCCAAAAACAGACTCTCGCGGCTGTTCTTTCGCCTGATCGAGCCCTCCAAGGCGATCGCAGATGCGGAGACGCGGATGCGGGTCAAGTTGCTCGCCGCGGTCTCCCTCGTCGCCATGGCACTGGTCACAATAGGCGGGCTCGTCTGGTACGTCCGGCTCAATACGATCCCCTTTGTTCACTTGGCCAGCTTCGGCCTGGCCTTCTCGGGGTATCTGCTCAGCCGCACGTCCCATTACTCGGTCGGCGCGATGTTGACGGTGATCAGCTACGTCGTCCCTACCCTGCTCGTTTCGGTCAATCTGTTGGAGCACGATCCGGCCAAGGCGATGGTGTCGCTCTACTACCTGACACCGGCGACCATGCTGGGGGGCCTGTTGTTGACCTTCTGGTACTCACTGGTGGTCAACACCGCCCTGATCGCGATGGTGGCCGGCTTGCCGCTGATCTTCACCCACCATCCGGATTTCAGTGTCGCACCTTGCCTCTCCCTGCTGGTCATGCTCGGCCTGCTGACCACCGTGGCCTCCTGGATCAACCGGGCCAATCGCCAAGCCCTGAACCGGCAGATCAAGAGGCGCGCCTGGGCCGAGGAATCGCTGCAGCACGCCAATGACATGCTCGAAATCCGCGTCTCCGATCGCACGACCGAGCTGCACCAGGCGAACCAAACCCTCGAGGCGCTGGTCCAGTCCTCCCCTGCAGCGGTGGTGATGTTGGATACCAAGGGTCGGGTGGAGCTGTGGAATCCGGCGGCCGCCCGGATGTTCCAATACACTGTCGATGAAGTGCGAAAACGCCCCAATCCGATCGTTCCCAAAGGTCAGTCGGTGCATCCCAAGCGCCCCTTCGGCATCCTGTCCGGCGACGAGACCCACGTGGGCCTGGAATTCACCGTATTGGCCAAAAACGGCGATGATGTGGAGATCAATCTGTCCACCGCACCGCTAATCGACGCCGCCGGCAAGAAAATCGGGTTCATCGGCGTGATGTTGGACATCACCCAGCAGCGGCTGCTCGAGGCCCAGTATCGCCAGGCCCAGAAGATGGAGGCCATGGGACGGCTGGCCGGTGGCATTGCACATGACTTCAACAACCTGCTCTCGGTGATCACCTGCAGCTCCGAGATGCTAAAGGAGGAGGTTTCCCCCTCCGGAACCGAAGCCGAGCTGGTGCAGGATATCGCCGCGGCCGGGACCAAGGCGGCCGACCTGACCCGTCAACTGCTCACCTTCAGCCGCAAAAAAGAGGTCAAGACCGAGCTGCTCGACCTCAACACAGTGGTTTCGGGCATTGCCAAGCTCGTGCGCAGAATCGTCAAACCCACCGTATCGGTCGAGCTCACCCTCGGCGAGAAACTGTCCCCCCTCGAAGCGGATCAGGGTCAGATCGAGCAAATTCTGATGAACTTCGTCGTCAACGCCAATGACGCGATGCCCCGGGGCGGCACCATCTCGATCGGCACGTCAGAGGAGCCGTACGTGCCCTCGCGGGGGTCCCACCTGGTGTTCAAAGAGATCCCGCGGGCGGTCTGTCTAACGGTGAAGGACACGGGGACCGGCATCAGAGAGGAGCTCATCGCCCGGATTTTCGATCCGTTTTTCACCACCAAAAAAGAGGGCGAGGGCACAGGACAGGGATTGGCCATGGTCTACGGCATCGTCACCGGTCTCAAGGGGGCCATCGCCGTGGACAGCCTGCCGGAACTGGGCACCGCCTTTCGCGTCTACCTGCCGGTTGCCGAGGAGCAGCTCACTCTGGCCAGCGACCAGACCGCGGCTGAGCTACCCCGCGGAACCGAAACCGTCCTGTTGGTCGACGACACCGGCGATGTGCGGGCCATCACCGCGCGCATGCTTCACCGCCTAGGCTATGAGACTGTCGAGGCGTCCTCGACGGCCGAAGCGTTGGAGCGGTTTCGTCGCGACCCATCGGCGATCGACGTCGTCCTCTCGGACGTGGTGATGCCCGGATCCTCGGGAATCGATTGCGTCCGGCAGATCAAGGCGCTGCGGGTGGACATTCCCGTCCTGCTGATGTCGGGAGACGCGGAATCGATGGATATCCTCCTCGCCGGGAAGCCGAGCACCCTGCCGATCATCGAAAAACCGTTCACCCATCGCCAACTGGCGTACGAGCTCCGCCGAGTCTTGGAGCAGCGGTGCTCCCTCACCCCCAGGGCCGGCTGGGAATAGGGCATTCGACGGGAACATCCGGCCAAAGGATCGGGTGACCCGCCCAACTCAACGGGCGTGCAGCAGGTACAGCTCTCGGGCTTCCGCCCGGGTGATCGCGCGGTTGTACAACCGGAATTCGTCGACATACCCTTCGAACAGATTCTCTTCCACTTCATCTGCGCGACTGCCGATTCTCCATTTGCCGACCTTCGCCGTCGGCGTCTTCGTTGCCCGAGCCGAGGCGTTGTATTCTCCGTTGACGTACAGCGTCATCATCCGGCTCCGTTCCGAACCGTCGAAGGTCCCGACGATGTGATACCAGGTCTGCGGCACCATTTCCAACTCGGCATCCACTGTGCCGTCAAAGGTTGTGTGAACCCGAAAGTGGACGGTTTGCCCCCTTTGCCAAAGACCGACGCGGTCCGAACTGACGTGCGAATGATGGGCGATCGTTCTCCAGCCATCGTCGACGTTGCCGGGAAAGTAGATCCAAATCGAGAGGGACATCGTGACCGAGGACAGAGTTTGATCCGCCGGAATATCCACGTAGTCCACGTCACCGTCGGTATCCGGAGATACCTCCCCGTCAAGGGCGAGCCCCAGGCCTGCGATACCCGGCACGTACCGGGGGTTGCCGTAGAGCACGCCGTCGTTTGCTCCGACCGCGTCCTCGGTCGTCCCATCGAACCGCCACTCACCGACCAGGCCCAAGTCCAAATCCGGTTCGTATCCCTCTTCGGTATCCGTGTCGCAATGGGAAAGCGCTGCGCAGGTATCGCACACATTGTCACAGCAGTCGTTCAGGTGTTCGCAGCTCTCGTCACACCAGCATGATTGGTGGCTCTTGAACTCACACAGCGGGGTATAACACCCTCCGACCGCATAGGGAGACTCGTGGGCGCCCATATCTACCCCTGTGCCGATGACCCGATCGTTGCCGCTGATATCGATCGGAATCGCCTCCGTTAAATCGGTGTCGTGATCCAAATCGAGAGTATCCTCGGGAAGGGCCGCTTCGCTGCCGCTGTTGATGCACGGTGAATCGGCTTTCACTGTCAAGGCAGCCGCCGACGTTCCTTCGAACAGGGGATCACCATCGATATTTCCCGTATCATCCGACGTGCACTCCGGTTCAGGGCAGCCCCCCTGCACGGCGCTGTAGGTGATCAGGACATCAGGAGCTGAATTCAGATTGTAAACCTGTTCGCCATCTGAATTGGCCCAGACAATCGAGTTGGTCATTTTCAGCGCTGCCTGGGAAATGCCGATGCCGTCGGCCGTACCGGCCGCAGAATTGTTCCAGACAGTGCAATTGTCGACGGTCACGAGGGCTCCATCCACCGTCCAGATGCCGCCGCCGCCGGTCGTTGCCGTATTGGAGGCCACTATCGAGTTGATCAAACGGGGAGCGGAGTCGTTTTTCATGGTGTACACCCCCCCGCCGTAACGGGCCGAGTTGTCCCTGATCATCGAGTTGACCACCGTGGGAGAAGACTGGTCATTGAACACACCACCCCCATCTGCCACTGCCAGGTTCTCGCTGATGTCACAATCGATCAACACCGTCCCGGACAGCTTGTTCGCCACGCCCCCGCCGTGCTCCCGTGAGGTGTTGCCGCGAATGGTCGCCCCAATCACGGTCACCTCGGAGCTAGAACTGTAAATGCCACCCCCTCGAAAATCGCCGGTGTTGCCGATGAAGTCACTATACGAGATCAAAATCGAAACCGACCCGCTACTGGAGATGCCGCCCCCGTCCTCTTTGTGGGCCTCGTTGCCGGTGAAGCTGCAGTCGGACAGGTAGAGGGCCGCGATTTTGTCGTTTTGAATTCCGCCCCCTTCACGGGCTCGGTTTCCCTCGAACCGACACCCCACTATCTCTGCCGACGACCGCTGGTTCTGCATCCCGCCGCCGTACACCTCGGCTTCATTGTCGATGAACACCGCGTCGACCATCACCAGCGAGGAGTTGTCGTTGGCCAGCCCACCCGCATCGTCGCCAGCAAAATTGGCGTCAAACACACAGCCCTCAATCCGCAAGTCGCTCTCTCCATCGATGTACACGCCCCCGCCGTCCTTTTCCGCCCGGTTGTCCTTGAACACCGTATCGCGCACCTCCCCGGTGGCACCATAGGCGGCCAGGCCCGCACCATTCGACGCGGCCCGATTGTCGATGAATTTACAATTGGCCACGTTCACCGCGGCATCAACGCTCTGCATCCCGCCGCCGGAATTGAACTGGTTGTTCATCTCCGGATGATCGGCATTTCCCCGGGTCACGGTAAACCCGTCCAACGTCGACCCGGCCGCGCCGGTCACCACGTGGTAGACATTGTCCTCAACCATCTCGGCTTGGCCGATCTCGCCACTCAGTATGGTCTGGTTTTTTTCGATATCCCGTTCGATTAGTGCCAGCTCGTTCCCTGCAAAACCGCCGTACAGCGCCACCCCGTCGAGCAGCGCGAAGGTCGCTGCCCGGACGTCCTCTGGTACGACATCCAATCCCTCCGTAGGCAGATAGGTCGCTGCCGCAACCCAAATCTGAACATTCCGGTAGCAGTCGGATCCGGCCTGTTGAGAAGCAATGGCCGCAGAACGGAGCGCCTGCTGCACCGTGGGAAACGCATCTGCCCAGCTGAGACCATCGGTTCTGGAACCGTTTGAGCCCGCCTTCACGTAGCGGATACAGTCGTCATCAAGCGGCATGTCTGTTTCGGTGTCCGTGTCCGCATCCGCATCCGTATCCGTATCCGCATCTGTGTCCATGTCCGTATCTGCGTCCGTATCTGCGTCCGTATCTGCGTCCGTGTCCGCATCTGCGTCCATATCCGCATCTGCGTCCATGTCCGCATCCGTATCCGTATCTGCGTCCGTGTCCGTGTCCGCGTCCGCGTCCGTGTCCGCATCCGCGTCCGCGTCCGCACCAGCATCCAACAGTCCGCCGACATCCAACAGGCCTTTGCCGCACGCTGCACATGAACACCCCAGCAACAATCCGACCACCACACAATTAATTCGTATGCTCACTGTTCACTCCCAACGGTATCCAATACCAAAAAGAAATTTGCTATTAAAGCGCTGATCCCATCCCTGATCTTGGAACTGAATCACCCCGAGGTGGGCCACCGCCACAACCAAGAGGAAACCACTTTGACATATTCGCTTCTTCAACTTTAGCTTCCCTCATTTGCTCGACATATCGAGCCAGCCACACTCTTTTGACTACCGATGACTTCTCAATACATCAAAGCTCATAAGTACCAACACCGGATTTTGGGACGGATGGAACCAAAATAGTTAAAAAGCACATTCATCGCTCTACGACGGGGATGGGACTCACTCTCCCGGTGGAGCCCACTGCAATCAAAGGGGAGATGCCCATCGTTGATTCCGGTCCGCGAGGATCCCAGCCCACTTTGGCGGCAACAACGACATCTGCTTGGGCTTCCCCAAAACCGGAGACGCCAATTCTATCGCGCCGTTGCGTTGAACCACGCCGTCATTACATTGTGTAGCGCGAAACGGCTTGCCCCGATTGGGGATAGATAGAGAGGAGCGATCCAATGACGCTCGACATCCAGCTCCGCAACGTCATTCCGGATGATCTACCGGTCTTTTTCGACCACCAACAGGATGCGGCAGCGATCAAAATGGCTGCATTTACCACCGAGGATCCGACCAACTGGGGTGCTTTCAACGACCATTGGACCAAAATCATGGCTGAGCCGACGGTGGTGATCCGGACCATCACCTCGAACGACGAGGTGCTCGGATATGTATTGAGCTATGAAGAGGCGGATCGACCGGAGGTGAGCTATTGGATCGACAGACGGTATTGGGGGGGCGGGATCGCCACCAGGGCATTGCACACATTTCTCTCGGAAGCGAACACCAGAAGGCCGATCTACGCCCGGGTCGCCGTGGACAACACCGCGTCGCGGCGCGTGCTCAGCAAATGTGGATTTCGCCGCATCGAGGCGAGTCGTGGTTTTGCCAACGGGCGTGGCGAAGAGATCGACGAACTGCTGCTGGTGCTGTGTTAAAGCGAATACACCGGAGACAATAGCCAAGGGAATGAAACCCACTCCTCCCGGGTTGTATCCAGGGAGGCCCGATGAGTGGTCAATCGCTGTTTCGTTTGTTGTTTGCCGTTTTGTTGTGTTGCTCCATTGCCGCCGGGGGACATGCCGGCAAGCAGCGAATCCCCGCTTCCCAAAGGGTGCTCGGAGTTCTCGCCCGGATCGAACAGACCCTCATCGAAACGAAATACCAGCATTCAACCGAGGTTCGCAGCGCCAAAGGGCAGTATTTCTTTGACTGCTCGGGGATGGCTTCCTGGGTGCTGCGTCGGAGCGCGCCCCGCTCCCTGGCCGTGATCGGACGCCCCAATGATCGTCGTCCATTGGCTGTTCATTTCTACCAAAAAATAGCCAAGATTCGCCCGGGCAAGCGACGGGGACCTTGGTACCGCGTGGAGAGCGCTGCTCATGTACAGCCCGGAGATGTCATCGCCTGGGTTCGACCCGAGTGGTTCGAGTCCAAGAGCACAGGGCACGTCGCCTTTGCGGTGAGCGCTGCCCGGCCCAACCACGGTGAGGTGCCCGGATTTCTGGTGCGCATTGCCGACGCCAGTCGCTACAAACACGAGAACGACTCTAGGGGCCCCGACGTCACCGGTTTCGGTACCGGTGTTCTGCTCATCCCCACCGATGACCGGGATCAACCAACCGGCTACGGCTGGTTCGGCAGTCGCACCCGATCCGACTGGGTGGTGCCCACCGAGCTGGTGATCGGACGTCCCCTCCGGTAACACATCATAATTCCAGTTGACCTGCTGTCGAATTTTTCCTATCCTCAGATGGTCAGTTGAATGCACCGAGAAGCAAGCTGTTCTTTGTCGGAATTTCAGTACGACTGTATTCAAGAGCGAGACAGTTCGGTCTTTAATATCGATGATTTTTGTGGCAGAACAGACCATACTCTGTTCAATCGAGAAAATTGAAACGAAGGGAAATACAATTATGATGAATCGAATCTCTATCCTATTGGTGGTTGCAGCGGTGTTGACCATCGCGGGCTGCACGCCGCCACAACCCAAAAACACCATCGACGCAGCGGCGCTGCACAAGATGGACAAATCAGCACCGATTGCCGTAATGCCGCTTCACTTCTACGCCGCGCGGGATCCCGGATTCATCCCGGTCTACAAACGGGTCGATCAACAAATTGTCACCTACCTGCAGGACAACGGTTACACGGTTGTCGACCCGGTCATTTTGACCGAGGCGTGGAAGAGGGCCAAAACCCAGGTCGGCGGCATTGCCGACGGCTCGGGCGCGATTCAACCCGAACAGTTGACCGCGTGCCTGACACAAACCATCGAAAATCTGAAAGTCTACAAAATAGAGCCTGCGCTGGTGGTCGATCCAATCATCGAGTTCAAGCCGGTGGAGATGCGCGGCTCGGGATTGGACTACGGCCATTGGGACGGCGTGGAGCGCAAGGCCGTGGCCGTTGAGGACAAGCACTGGATCAGGCCGATGTGGAAGCACCTGCTCGCCATGAGCATCGCGATCACCATTCATTCCGCGCAAGTAGAGACGGTGTTCGAGGGAATCGGCGGCATCGACTTCATCACCAGGGGAGAAATTGACGGGGATGAATTCAGAATGGTGAACCGGGACGTCGACGATTACTCCGATGCGGTGATCGCCGAGGGAATTCGAATCGCCTTTCATCCGTTCATCAACCACAAACGCACCGAGTAGCGACGGGATGACATCATGAACGCAAAAACTCTTCTCGGCCTGGCCGCGATTTTCGCGGTGGGCTGTGCTGCACCAATCGCCCCGGTGCCTCTGCAGGACGGGACCGCCACCTTGGCCGACGATCAGACCGGGTTGCTGGTCTTGGTCGTCGACAGTGAGACCCGCCTCGACGAGATCGCCTTCAGCGGGGAGCGCTCGTTCATCGTATCGGCAGATCACCTCCGCGACGGGTCAGTGGTGGTCGTGCCGCTGCCGGCGGGGCGATACCGCATGGACCACATCCGCCTGCGACTGCAACTGATGCCGCTCGCCTTTTCCAGATCCCCCGTGTCCCTGAAGTACGACTTGGCCAAGCTGAAAACGCAGCCCGTCGATTTCTCGATCACTGCCGGGCGGGTGAACTACTTGGGCCATCTGCGCATCGATCGGTTCTCTTACAGCCTTCATCAGGGATTGGCCGAAGCCGATATCGAGATGGTCAACCGATCATCGTTTATCTATACCCATCTGCGGCAACACGCGGGGGAGTTGATCGCGCGCTACCCGCTCGTGCACGTCGGGTACGGCAACGACGGGTTCTTCACCGAAATCAAAAAGCTCGAGGAGCTGTCAGAGGAGGCGGGACGATGAATCGAGTGGGATTGCTCGTATCCGTAGCGTTGATCCATCTCAGTCTGCCGGCCGCAGCGACCACCGTACCGGTGACCGATTTCTTTTGTCCCCAATCCTACACCCAACTCGCGATCTCTCCCGAGGGGGATCTGATCGCAGCGGTGGGCCGTTCCGATGGGTATTACGAAGTCATCATCGTTGAACCGACAAAAGATAAAAATACTATTGTCTTCAAATTGGAAGAGACCAGCAAATCCGCCTTGCGATACATCACCTGGATCGATGCCAATTCGCTGGTGGTTCGCTATATCGATCTCCGCGGCCAAGCGCATTTTCTGGTCATCGACTTCTTCGAAAAAAACGGAAAACTGGCCCTGCACAGCAGCGACTTGAAGCAATCCGGCGTACTGGTCGACCCCTTGCCCGCTGAACCGGACCAGGTCCTCCTCGCGGTCAGAGCCGAACCGGATCGGCTCCTCGACGTTTTCAAAATCGATCTCCGCAATCTCCATCCGGGATTCGAATTCGAGGACAAGCTCAACGGGGATGTCACATTCGGATTGGCTTATTGGACCGATCACCGCCATCGGCTGCGCTTGGCCCTGAGTGCCGATTCGTCCGAGCTCGACGCGGATACCGAGCTCTCTCTGTTGTACAGGGATCTCAACGACAATCAGTGGCGCCCTTTTTATCGCTTCAAAGAGAAATCCGAATTGTTCAAACCGGTGGGGTTCATCGATGATCACACCATCGCAGTGATCACCGACATCAATCGGGACAAGGCCGCCGTGGTCAGCTTCAGCCTGCGCGACGAAGCGTTCGGAGATGTTCTCTTTGCCTCGGCGAATCACGACGTGGAAGGGGCGACCCTCAACGCATCGGGACAGTTGAAATCGGTGGGCATCATCGTCAACGGCCGCCCTCAACAGCGCTTCTTCTCGGCCCGGGTCAAATCATTGCAGAAAAAAATGGCCCGCGCCTTTCCGGGAAAGCAGGCGTTCATCTACGATACTTCCACGCGGGGCGGCAAGATGCTCATCGCCACCGCCTCGGCGGCCCATCCCGGCACCTTCTACTATCTCGACACCAAGACGTTGAAGGCCAAGATTCTCACCGATGTCCATCCACAGCTGCACCGGTACACCCTTCGGCCGACCAAGCCGATTCAGGTGACCACCGCAGACGGCCTGGTGTTGGACGGATTGCTCACGTTGCCGGTCAAGTCCAAGCAGCCTCATCCCCTGGTGGTCTTTCCCCACGGCGGGCCCATCGGCGTCCAGGAGATCGAATGGTTCACCCCCGAGTTCCAGTTTCTCGCCGATCGGGGATTCGCCGTGCTGCGGATCAACTTTCGCGGCTCGGGCGGATACGGCAAAGAGTTTGTCGACAAGGGGGTCGGTCAATGGGGCAAGGGCATCGAAGACGACATCAACGCCGCCGTCAATCAGGTGCTCGAAAAATTCCCGATCGATCGCACCCGGATGTGCATGATCGGCGCCAGCTACGGCGGCTATTCATCGCTGATGTCGGTGATTCGGATGCCCGACAAGTATCGCTGCGCGATCAGCATGTTCGGCGTCTCCGATATCGAGCTGCTCTTCTCCCAGTCCTACGCGATGGCCGACGAAACCCAGCGCGAGAAGTGGATCGAGGTCTACGGTGATCCCAACAATCCAAAGAACGATCCGCAACAGGTCTCCCCGTTTTACCTGGCCCGCCTGATCGAGGTGCCGGTGATGCTGATCACTGGGTGGCGCGACCACATCGCCGATCCGGAGCAGACCCACCGTTTGAAAGTGGCGCTCGATGTGCTGAACAAGCCCAACGAATATCTGCTGTATACCCGGGCGGGCCACGGCCACGGCGCTTGGGACGGGGATCAGCATCAATGGATTCTGATCGAACAGTTTCTCCGGCGGACAATGGGACTGGAGTATCCCCGATCCGACGAGGAGAAGCGCATTCGGGCCGAAGAGTTCAACCAGGTGGGCCAGGCCTTTATCGACGGAATCCTCGTCGAGCAGGACAACGAGCGGGCGCTGGAGTACATCAAGGTCGCGGCCACCTATGGCATCGCCCAGGCGCAATTCGCGTTGGGTGAATCATTCGACAAGGGGACGGGCGTGGAGAAAGATCCCGAGCAGGCCAGGGAGTGGTATCTCAAAGCGGCCAACGCCGGCGATGTGCAAAGCCAAGTGCGACTGGGCATCGCCTGCCGCGACGGGGAGCTGGGATTTTCCGCCGATTTGGACCAGGCGGCAAAGTGGTTCGAAAAAGCCGCCAATCAGGGAGATTCGGTCGGCGAAACCCTCTTGCGGACGGTCAAGCCCGAACTGTACCAATCCGATTGAGCTGGGTCATCGGGCCGAAGTTTGCTATGACTTGGCTCGATGAAACTCGTTGCGACGCTGCTGATAATCTCCATCACTGTCACTGCTGCTTTGCCGTCGTCTGGCGACGATGGGCCGACCCCGCCAGAACCGGTCGCAAGAGAGCCGCAGCCAACTCATCGTCACACACTGGGTTGCGACATTCTCGATGCCGGTAAGCGGGCAGGCGTGAGCTTTCTCAAGCAGTTTACCGAACCCGATTCGCTATTTCTGATGGCAGGTGTGGGGCTGGCCACAGCCCTGTTGGCGGTCCGGGAAACGGGACTGCAGCAGTCGATTGAAGACGCAGCCCTGCTCGGTCCTGTCGGGCAGAAAATCGGCGATGTGACCGGTGTGGCGCTCAATTTCGGGCTTGTGCCGATCGGCGTGTACACCCTGGGAAGATGGACCGAGGACGACAAAGCAGTGCATTTCGCAATCGAGTTGGCCGCGACCCAGGCAATCGCCCTCGTCGAAACCTTTGCCATCTCCCAACTCCCGTTTCACCAACGGCCGCTGATCGAGCGGGGAGAGATGAGCGCTGATGAGGGAAATTTTCTCAACGACACCTTGCGCGGGCGCTCGTCATATCCCAGCGGTCACATGATCGGCATCGCCGCGGTGATGTTCCAGGGCTGGCAGTGGTACAGCTGGCGTCTAGGACTCCCCGCAACCCTGGCCACCGCATTCATCGGCTGGGCCCGAGTAGAAGAGGGCCAACACTACGTCAGCGACATATTCGGCACCATCGCCATCACCGGAATCGCCGCCCTCGCCGTCAGCCGCACCCGGGATTTGTGGAGCCGACTGGCCCTGGGGAACCGAAAAAGCGCCCAACTCGTCATATGGCCCACAGTCGGAGAAGGACAAGGCCAAATGGTCATCGCCGGACGGTTTTAGCCGAAGGCGCGATGCCTTGACTGTGCGATCTACTTTCGAGATATTATAGAGAATCGTAGAAGAATTTGTTACCTGGAAAGAAATGAAATTTGATCCGCAAAAACACCATCGTCGTTCAATTCGATTGCCTGGATACGATTACTCTCAATCCGGTGCATATTTCGTTACGATCTGCACCCGAAATGCGAGCGATGAAAAAGGTATAGGGGTAGCCCTCGCGGCTACCCCTGATCTCGACAACGAATTCCACAATAACGATTTCACCAGTACGCCCACGACAGCATTCGAATTGACCGAAATCGGTAGAATAGTTGAACACAATTGGCTGGATTTAAACAATCGATTTTCGACAATTGACTTGGATGAATACATCATAATGCCCAACCATTTTCACGGTATTGTGATTATCGACAAACAGAATCAATTGTCGACGAAAGACGAACGACAGAGGGTAGCCGCGAGGGCCACCCCTACACTGGGCACGATTATCGGTGCATTTAAATCGAAGTCCATTCATATTCATGACATCCTTGAATATATCTCAGAAAAACAATTAAATATCATCGGCAAAATTTGGCAAAAAAACTACTATGAAGAAATAATCAGAAACGAAAAAGAACTTGGACGGGTACGTGAGTATATCAGAAACAACCCGAAAAACTGGGCCGAGGATGAAGAAAACCCCACAGCCAACAAATCCATGCACCGATCACTGCGGCCGCGGCATAGGTGATGAAAGCGCTATCAAGATGGAAACTCAAGATTTGATTACCCAATAGGAGCAGGCATGGCAAACTACATCGACGGATTCGTTCTTCCCATTCCGCGCAATCGCCTAGACGAGTACAAGCGCATCGTTGAAGCGGCGGCGGAGATTTGGCAGGAACATGGTGCACTCGCGTATTCGGAATACGTCGGTGACGATTTGAAATTGGAGGGGACGCGCTCGTTCACTGATCTCGTCGCTGCGACGGATGATGAAATCGTCGTGTTTGGATGGGTGGTATTTGATTCTCGTGAAGCACGTGATCGGGCAAACGAGAAGGTCGCGGCTGACCCAAGGATGGCGGATTTGATCAATTCATCGAATTCCGGCTTTGATGCAAAACGGATGGCGTACGGCGGGTTCCGGCCACTTGTTTGTTTGTCCAAAGCGAACGCCGGAAAAGGTGGGCTGGGCGCATTTCCATCTTGTGGTCCCACAGGTCAGAATAGAACACGCACGTAACACCCTAAATCTATGCCGTTTTTTTGAGAAAGGTGCCGCATGTGGGC
>JANQET010000164.1 GCA_028278265.1 Myxococcota bacterium | reverse complement strand
CACCGCTGACCTGTCAACTAAGGGTGCTCGGAATCGCGCGGCCCCAACCCCAGTGCCGAGATGAGCTGTTTCCCGGATGGACCGTGGTCTCTGTCGCCGCACTGACGTTGCCCCTCGCCGGGCTGCTGGCGGTCAGGTGCTTCAGACGGAGGATGAGGCACCGTTGGTCATGGGTGCGTCTCGCCCTCCCGGTGGCCGGACTGGGAGGTGCGCTGCTGCTGGGCCTGACCCTGCCCTTTCACTGCGGTCTGTGGGGGGCCCTATTCTGGCCCACGGGTCCCCACCGCCGATCCATCGCGGTGTCCCGCCCCCTTGCGGTCTACATCTTGGCCTCATTGCTCGTTGTCGACGTGGCCCTCAATCCGTCGATCCGGTTGTTCGCCGTCGATTTTGCCAGCATCCATCAGTACTTCTTTGCACTCGTACCGGGCTTCGACGGGTTGAGGTCCGAGTATCGCATCGTCGTCTTCTTGCCGGTGCTGCTCGCCGCGATCGGAGCGCTGCTCACCCGGACAGGGCTTTATTGGCTGACCCGGCGATATGGGCCTCGTCTGCGTCCGTTCGTCTTGGTGCCGTTGGTGGCCTGGGCCGCCTTCAACGCCCAGCCGGCCTGGCAGGCGTACCAACCGATGCCTCGCAGCGATCAGCGCCCCCCAGTGCTCGACTGCGCCGCCGGGCTCCCCCAGGAGTCGGTGCTCGCCGTGGTCAAAGTGAGGGGAAACCAAATTGTCCGCCGCACCCACGCGGATGCCAACTATTGGCTGGGCCACATCCTGTTGCACGATCACCGCCAAATCAGCGGGTACTCCACCTACAACAGCCCGGCATCCCACGCGTTGGAGGTCGCCGCGGGACTGCCCGATCGTCGCCAACGCCTCTACTGGGTGAGCCGGCTGGCCTACCTCTTCGGCGGGACCCATCTACTGCTCGACTGGCGTCGCCGCCCGTCTTTGCAGCCCCAGCAGATCGAGCGTATGCTTAATGGCGAAGGCCGAGATGTGCTCGTCGCCCGTGACGATCATCTGGCACTCATCGCCCTGGGCGAGATGGGACGAACCGCACACGGACCGGTCGCCAGTGATAGCGCCCCCGGTCCGACTGAGGCCGAGATCGCGTCGGTGCACACCAACGCCCCTTGGAACGGATCCCGCCAGATCATCGACGGGGATCCGCGCACGGCCGGGGTGTGCACACGGGCGCAGCAGGTGGGCGATTGGCTGGTACTTCGGTTGCACACACCGACGCCGATCTGCGGTGTCGGTTTTTCGCCGGGATTGGCGGTGTGGGGTCTGCCCACTGCCTTTGTGGTGGAGGTAAAAAACGGAACCTCCTGGATCGAGGTGGCGGCCCGCGATCGCTGGGAGGTCCCCCGGGCATTGATTGACAAGCCCGGTACCGGCCTCGCCATCGTGGGGTTCGACGAAGCGCGGACCGAAGCAGTGAGAGTGCGCTTGACCGAGAGCTCACCGTTCAAGTGGACCTTCAGCTCGCTCGCGGTCTACC
Organism: Myxococcota bacterium; assembly: GCA_028278265.1. Classification (GTDB taxonomy): domain Bacteria; phylum Myxococcota_A; class Polyangia; order JAAYKL01; family JAAYKL01; genus JANQET01. The sequence continues at coordinate 10,019 of JANQET010000164.1, read as the reverse complement.
GCTGCTCCGACGGTCAGGACGCGACGGCATCTCGCCGTTGAGACCGGGGATGTAGGTTGATTTTGATCGAAAAAAAATATAACTTTCACATAGTTAAGACTCATTAGAAAGGTGGCTTATGTCCAACGATGACCGTCTAGGTGAGCTGCTCGTCCGGAAGAAGATGATCTCCTTGGCCGAGCTGCGCAAGGGCCAGGACCTACAGAAGGCGTCCGGCGACAACCTCGGCAAGAGCCTGGCCAAATTGGGATACGTCTCCGACCAGGGCATGACCGAATTTCTCGCCTCCCAGTACAACGTCCCGGCAATCGACCTCTCCGCCTATGAGATCGACCGGGAGCTGATCGACCTGATTCCCCAAGAGGTGGCCGGTCGACACAAGATGATCCCGGTTTCCCGGGCGGGCACCTCCCTCGTCGTCGCGATGATGGATCCGACCAATCTCCACGCCATCGACGACATCAAATTTCTCACCGGATACAACGTCGAACCGGTGGTCGCCTCGGAGACGGCCATCGAAACAGCCATCGAAAAATACTACGCCGTGCCGGTCGCCTCGTACGACGAGGTAATGGACGGATTCGACGAGAACGAGCTCGATTTCGGCGCTGATGGTGACGAAGACGGAGAGAATGTCCTCGAGCTGGAAAAGCTGAGTGAGGATGCACCGGTGGTCCGGTTGGTCAACCTGATTCTGGTCAATGCGATCAAAAAGACGGTCTCCGACATCCACATCGAATGCTACGAAAAAAACCTGCGGGTGCGGTATCGCGTCGACGGGGTGCTCCACGAAGAGATGCGCCCACCGCACAAGCTCAAGAACGCGTTGATCAGCCGGCTGAAGATCATGAGCCGGCTGGATATCGCCGAGCGCCGGCTGCCCCAGGACGGTCGGATCAAGCTCAAGTTGGGCAAAGGTCGAGAGATGGACTTTCGCGTCTCGGTCCTGCCCACCCTGTTCGGCGAAAAGGTCGTGCTGCGGCTGCTCGACAAATCCAACCTGCAGTTGGACATGACCAAGCTGGGGTTTGATCCCCAGCCGTTGGTGGACTTCAAATCGGCGATTCACCAGCCCTACGGCATGGTATTGGTTACCGGCCCGACCGGCTCGGGCAAAACCACGACGCTCTATTCGGCGATGTCCGATCTCAACAAAGAAGATGTGAACATCTCTACCGCCGAGGACCCGGTGGAGTACAACTTAAACGGGATCAACCAAGTGCAGATGCACGAGGAGATTGGACTGAACTTCGCCGCCAGCCTGCGCTCTTTTCTGCGGCAGGATCCGGACATCATCATGGTCGGTGAGATTCGGGACTTCGAGACGGCCGAAATCGCGGTCAAGGCCGCGCTGACCGGTCACATGGTGCTCTCCACCCTGCACACCAACGACGCCCCGTCGACGATCAGCCGTCTGCTCAACATGGGGGTCGAACCATTCCTGGTCACCGCCTCGGTCAATCTCATCCTGGCCCAGCGGCTGGGCCGACGCCTTTGCAAGGAGTGCGCCGAACCGGCAGAGATCCCCGATGAGGCTCTGATCAATGCCGGCGTCACCCCCGAAGCGCTGGCCGCCGGCTTCTCACCGATGGAGGGCAAGGGGTGTCCGGCCTGCAACAACACCGGGTTCAAAGGACGGGTCGCCCTTTATGAGGTAATGACGTTCGGCGATGAGCTCAAGGAGCTGGTGCTCCAAGGCTGCTCGACCGCCGAGCTCAAATCAGAGGCGATCGCCCTGGGCATGCAGACCCTGCGCATGGCCGGACTGAAAAAACTGGGAGAAGGCGTAACCTCCCTCGGTGAAGTCTTGAGGGTCACCGCCGCAGATTGATTTTCACGCGCATGCGCGAAGGCGCAACGGAGGATAACACGTGCCCAATTTGCACCAACTCCTGACGGCCATGATTGAAAAAGGGGCCTCTGACCTCCACATCACCACCGGCACGCCACCCCAGCTCCGCATCGACGGCAGCTTGGTTCCCCTCAAGGTGGACGCCCTCACCCCGGTCGATACCAAACAGCTCTGCTATTCCATCCTGACCGAGGAGCAGAAGGTCAAATTCGAGCAGGACAATGAGCTCGATCTGTCGTTCGGTGTGAAGAGTTTGGCGCGCTTCAGGGCCAATATTTTCGTCCAACGGGGCGCGGTGGCCGGCGCGTTTCGAGCAATCCCGTTCAAGATACTGACCTTCGAAGAGTTGGGGTTGCCTCAGATCATCGGTGAATTCGCCAAGATCCCCCGGGGGTTGGTCTGCGTCACCGGCCCCACCGGTGCCGGCAAGTCGACCACCTTGGCCGCGATCATCGACCGGATCAATTCGACCACACGGCAACACATCATCACCGTCGAGGATCCCATCGAGTACCTCCATCCCCACAAACACTCGATCGTCAATCAACGGGAGCTGGGCACCGACACGACCAGCTTTTCCGGCGCGCTGAAATACGTTCTGCGCCAAGACCCTGACGTAGTGCTGGTCGGTGAGATGCGCGACCGGGAGACCGTCGAGGCGGCCCTGACGATCTCCGAGACGGGGCACCTGGTGCTCACCACCCTGCACACCAACTCCTGTGTGCAGACGATCAACCGCATCATCGACGTGTTCCCCCCCCACCAACAGAGCCAGATCCGGGCCCAACTGTCATTCGTTCTGGAGGGGGTGGTCTCCCAGCAGTTGTTGCCCCGCGCCGGCAATCCGGGTCGAGTCGTCGCCTGTGAGGTGATGGTGCCCAATCCGGCGATCCGCAATCTCATCCGCGAGGCCAAAATTCATCAGCTCTATTCCCAGATGCAGACAGGACAGGGCAAACACGGCATGATGACCCTCAACCAATCGCTCTATATTCTGCTCCACCGCCGTATGATTACTTTGGAAGAGGCGATGGGACGCAGCTCGGATCCCGAGGAATTGCGCAACATGCTGGCCAATGCCTCGTCAACGGGTTGATCGCACCTTACACTTAATTGGACCGATTTTTAGCTTCCCCAGGGGCTTCGGGGTAAAATAGCCCGAAGATAGACGAATCGATGTCGTCAGCACGGTAAGTGAAACTGCGATGGAGTACAAATACGAGGCCAAGAACCGAACCGGAGCGGTGGTCAAGGGAACCGTCGCCGCGACCAGTGAGGACGGTGCGAACCAAAAGCTGAAGGCGCAGGGGCTGACCCCGATTTGGGTCAAGAAACAGCCCAAACAGATCAACATCAATTTTCAGCACAAGGCCACGACAAAGGATCTGAAGACCTTTACACGGCAATTCGCCACGATGATCGACGCCGGTCTGCCGTTGGTGCAATGCCTGGAGATTCTGGGCACCCAGAGTGAGAACAAATGGTTCGGCGCCAAGCTGCTCGAAATCAAGACCCTCGTCGAAGGGGGATCGACTTTCTCCGATGCACTGGCCAAGTATCCCAAAATTTTCGATGAGCTGTTCGTCGCGCTGATCGCCGCCGGCGAGGTCGGCGGTATCCTGGACACGATCATGAAGCGGCTGGCCGACTACATCGAGAAGAGAGAGCGGCTGCAGCGAAAGATCAAGGGGGCGATGGTCTATCCCACAGGGATCCTGATTGTGTCCCTGGGCGTAGTGGTCGTTCTGCTCAAATGGGTGATCCCCACCTTCGAAGAGATGTTCCAGGATTTCGGCGCCGGGGATGCCCTGCCCGCACCGACCCAGTTCGTGATCAATCTGAGCCGCGGGTTTACCGCCAATTTTCCGTTCATCATCGGCGGCGTGATCGGTATCGTGATGGGTTTCTCTCTGTTCACCAGAAGCAAATCCGGCAGAAGAATCATGCACCAGTTCTATCTCTGGTTGCCGATCATCGGACCGGTGATTCGCAAAATTGCCGTGGCCCGGTTTACCCGAACTCTGGGTACCCTGCTCTCCTCCGGCGTACCGATCCTCGAGGCGATGAATACCGTGGCCAAGGCAGCGGGGAATGTGGTGATCGAGACAGCCATTCTCTTCGCCCGAGAACGCATCTCCGAAGGTCGAAACATGTCCGATCCCCTGCAGGAGGCCAATGTTTTCCCCGGAATGGTCATTCAAATGATCGCCGTGGGTGAGCAGACCGGCGCGCTGGACGTGATGTGCAACAAGATCGCCGATTTCTACGACGAAGAGGTCGATGTCGCCGTTGCCGCGTTGACCAGCTTGCTCGAGCCGCTGATGATGATCGTGATCGGTGGCATCGTCGGCGGGATGGTGATCTCCATGTACCTGCCCATCTTCGAGATCGCCGGCACCATCGAATAGCCGGGCAACGATGAGCTCCGAGAGAGGCGGCAAGAGCTCCAGCGCATTCATCCCCACCACCGGTCAATCCGGCATGCGCCTGGTCTGGGTGATGTTGCTGCGGATCGGACTGATATCGATCCTCCTCGGCGCCACCATCATTCTCAACTACACTGCCAGAGAGGCGTTCAGCGCGCCGTCGATCAAGTTCCTCCTCGGATTGATCGCGGCGACCTATTTCAGCACGATTGTCTTTTCTATTTGGTACCGCTTGGGCCGGGCGATCGAACTGTTGGCGCGGGTCCAGATCACGTCGGACTTGGTGCTCTGGGGCAGCTTGGTCTATGCCACCGGGGGCATTGTCTCCGGATTCACTTTCCTCTTCGACCTCTGGCTCATCGTCAGCGCGGCCATCTTCGGTGGGCGCGCAGCTTTCTACACCGCGACCGCGTCGACGGTCATCCTCCTCGGTCTCGCTGTGGCGATGTACAGCGGTGTGTTGCTGCCCCTGTCGGACCAGGTGTCCGCCGACATTTCATTCAAGGAGCTCGTCTATCTGCTGGGGATCAACATCGTCGCCCTGTTCATCGTGGCCACGTTGATTACGTCGTTGGTCTCGCGGCTCGAGCTCACCGGGCGAGGCCTGGAGAGTGAGCGATCCCGCCGCGCCGATCTCGCCGTGCTCCACGCGGACACCATTCGCTCGCTCACCGTCGGCCTGGCGACGACCGGGACCTCCGGAGAGGTGTTCCAAATGAACCCCGCCGGACGGAACATTCTCGGATTGAACAAAGAGGAGATCGATGGGCAATTGGTCAGCCGCTGGCTACCGGAAGTGGCCAAACACCGATCACGCGACAAGGATGTGGTGTCAACCGGGCACACCTTCGGCATTCACGCCAGCGGTACCCACGTGCCGGTGGAGTATACCGCTGCCCCACTCCTCGGTGCCGACGGTTCATGGCGGGGATCGATCATCGAATTTGCCGACCTGACCGAGATGAAACACCTCGAAGCCGCGCTCGAGCGCTCCCGGCGGTTGGCCGCCCTGGGTGAGCTCGCCGCCTCCCTGGCCCACGAAATTCGCAATCCCTTAAGCGCGGTCTCCGGCTCTTTCCAGATGTTCGCCGATCGACCGGATCTGAGCGACGAGGAGCGGTCCCTGCTTAACATCATCACCCGGGAGATTCGCCGGATGGAGCAGCTGATCAGCGACATGCTCAACTACGCTCGGCCCCGACCGCTGGAGCTCAAGCACACGGACCTGGGCCGGGTAATCGAGGAGATGGTCGCCGCGTTCAAAATGGGGCAGGAAGCCAAAGCAAAACAGATTGGCGTGGACGTGGATCCCGGTTTGGTTGCCAGCTTGGACCGCGCCCAGCTGCGCCAGGTGCTGTGGAATCTAATGCGCAACGCAGCCCAGTTTGTCGACGAGGGTCAGACCATTGAGGTGCGTGCCTTTGCCGACGGCGAGGAGAAAGTGATCGTGGAGGTCGTCGATCAGGGGCCGGGCATTCCCGAAGGGGATCGGGAAAAGGTGTTCGATCCGTTTTTCAGCACCCGCGAACGGGGCTTGGGACTAGGCTTGGCCTTGTGCAAGCGCATCGTCGAGTCCCACAACGGCACGATCGCGACGGAACCGAACCCCAAGGGCGGCACGATTTTTCGCATTACCCTGCCGGTGAGCGGTTCACTGTAAGGGCATTTTCGATCCCTGAGAAGCAACCAGCAAATCTGCACGAGCCCTGTTGAAAGGGCAACCACAAGGGATTGCCCCTACAATAATTTCAAATGAGTACGTGTAGGGGTAGCCCTCGCGGCTACCCGTGAATTTAAACATTAGCGTTGCTTCTCAGGCATCATTTCTCGGGATCGTCCCGGACCGTTCAAGGGTCTGTTTCTTCTGTAACTATCGTGAATTCTTTGGTGTGTGATTTTTTCTCGCCCCAAAAGGGGCAACCGTGTAACATTCCCCGCTAATAGTGCTGGCGATGAACGACAGCTGAAAGAAGGAACGAGACGAAATGGCCGATATCAGCAGAACCAAGACTCACGAACGCGACTTAACCGAGATACGCCCCAAATTCGAAACCCTGGCCACTGAGATGTCACAGAAGTTCGGTATCCAAGCCCGCTGGGAAGGGGATATCTGCCACCTGTCCGGCAGCATGCTCAAAAACGGTAAGGTGATTCTCGCCCAAGACAGTGTGACCATCGAACTCAACCTGGGCATGATGGCCAAGATGCTCAAAGGACAGATCGAAAAAGAGATCGACGCCCGGCTCGATCGGATATTGTCCGCCTAATCAATGCTGGAGATGATACGCCGAGGCTTGGGTTGTGTCTGCCTGGTCGTGCTGCTGCCAGGCCTCTGGCCGAGCATCGGTCAGGCCCAACAAACGCCGCCCCCTGCGCCGGGTGATGCCGAGCAACCAAAGATCACGCCCCCCGAGCTCGTCGAGTATGTCGAAGCGGACTATCCGCCCCAAGCCCTGGCGCAAGGTCTCGAAGCCGAGGTGACCGCCCAACTCGATATTGACGAAAACGGCATGGTCACCCAGGTGGAGATTACCAAGCCCGCCGGACAGGGATTTGACGAAGCTGCCGAGCAGGCGATGCTTCGGTTCATCTTTTCACCGGCAACGCGAGACGGGGCACCGATTCCATCCCGGGTGATGTACCGCTACACCTTCTTTTTGGAGGAACAGCCCCCGACGCCCGAGGAAGAGGAGCCGCTTTGGTCGGCGTTGGCCGGCGTCGTCTCCGACATGGATGGAAAGCCGCTCAAAGACGTATCGATCATCATCACCTTCACCAGTGATGAGGACGGCGGGACCGGCCCCTCCGAGGAGGTACTCGCGCCTCTCGTCACCGGACCAACGGGTACCTTTTCCTTTGCCGAGCTGACCCAGGGCACCTACCAGATCGACGTCGCCGTCCCCGGTTACAAACCGTTCACCACCACCGAAACGCTCGTCGAAGGGGAGAGCAAAGAGGTCATCTATCGCCTCGAAATGGAGACGTCGCTGTACGAAACCGTGGTCCGCGGTCGCCGACCACCGCGGGAGGTGACCCGACGGGAGATCACCCGGCGCGAGATCACGCGCATTCCCGGCACAGGGGGGGACGCCCTGCGGTCGGTGCAGGCGATGCCCGGCATGGCCCGCGCCCCCGGTATCAGCGGGGCCCTGATCGTCCGCGGCAGCTCGCCGAGCGATTCCCGCTACTACTTCGACTCCATCTCCGTACCGTTGCTCTACCACTTCGGCGGATTGACCTCGATCATCAATTCCGATCTGCTCGAACGAATCGATTTCTATCCGGGGAATTACTCGGTGCGCTACGGGGACGCCACCGGCGGGATTGTAGACGTGTATCCCCGGGCGCCGCGCAAGGATCGCTATCACGCCTATCTGGACGCGGATTTCTGGGACGCCAGCCTGCTGGTCGAAGGGCCGATCAATGAGGATTGGTCCTTTGCCCTATCCGGCCGACGCAGCTACATCGATCTGCTGCTCAACGCGTTTTTACCCGAAACCGAAGGGCTCTCCTTCACCGTCGCCCCGCGCTACTACGACTACCAGGCAATCGTCGATTACCATCCGGACAGCCAGGACAACTTGCGCCTGTTCGCCTTCGGCTCGGACGACCGGCTGGTGTTTGTCTTCGGCGAGGATGTGGCGGGCAATCCCAATTTCGGCGGCGGGGTCAACTTCAAGCTCTACTTCCACCAGCTGCAGGCCAAGTGGGATCACAAATTCACCGAGGCGGTCTCCAACCACGCCAACGTGGGGGTCGCCCTCATTCACTCCGGCGGTTCGATTGGCGAACAGATCCGGTTCTCCAATGACGCGGTGCCGATCTATATTCGCGATGAATTGGTGATCGACCCCAAGGCCAATTTCGTTGTGCGGGCGGGGATCGACTCTCTGGTGGGTTGGGCCCAATGGAAGATCCGTGCCCCGGCCCAGTTCGGCGGAGAAGGTGAACCGAACGATCCCCTGAGCGCCAACGAGGAGTACCTGGAAACGTCGGGAAACACCTGGTTCTACCGGCCCGCGGGCTACGGCGAATTCGAGTTCTCCACCATTCCCAACCTGCGCATCATCAGCGGCTTGCGCCTGCGCTACGACGACCAGATTGAAAAGCTCGCCCTCGATCCCCGGTTGGCGGTTCGCTATCAGCTGTTCAAACCCACCACGCTCAAAGGGGGGGTCGGGGTGTTTCACCAACCCCCTGGAGACGCCCAGTCGGATGATCAGTACGGCAATCCGGCTTTGGACTACACACGGGCGATTCACTACAGCCTCGGCGTGGAGCAGAAATTCACCGAAGCGATTGAAGTCAATCTGGAGGGATTTTACAAAGATCTGACCAACCTCGTGGTCAGCTCCCCCGACATGATCGAGCGGGATGGCCAATCCGTTCCAGAGCGCTTCAACAACGACGGCCAAGGGAGGGTCTACGGCCTGGAGTTGATGGTCAAACACCATCCCACCGAGCGGTTCTTCGGTTGGATCGCCTACACCCTGATGTCCAGCAAACGCCGGGACCACCCCGGTGAGGACGAGCGCCGCTTCGACTTCGATCAGACCCATATTCTCACGGTCGTGGCCAGCGCGGTACTCGGGCGGGGTTGGGAGGCGGGCATCCGCTTTCGCTTGGTCACCGGCAATCCCACTACTCCGATCATCGACGCGATCTTCGACGGGGACTCGGACATCTACTGGCCGGTGTACGGCCCGGTCAACTCGGATCGGCTGCCCACCTTTCACCAGCTGGACCTTCGCATCGATAAACGATGGGAATTCAAGCACCTCAAGTTCGGGGTCTACATCGACGTGCAGAATGTCTACAACCAGGCCAATCCGGAAGGGTTCCAGTACAGCTACGACTTCTCGGAGCGCCAGTACTTCACCGGCTTGCCCATTCTCCCCAGCTTGGGTTTCAAGCTGGAGTATTAGACAAAAGGGGGCTTCTCGCTTGGCCTTTTTTTGAGACGAGGGCGAAGACGAGAGTTTTCCCAGGGCGAATACAAGATTCGCCCCTATAGGTTTGCTCTTTGTCTAAATCCCGATACGCTTAAAATGAATGTCCTTCAGTGTGCGAGTTTTGTCATTGATCGGCACGTTGCTGCTCACCGCTGTGTTGTGGGTTTCGGGCTGCTGCAACGGTTTTTCTCTCTCTTTGGGACGGTTGGGCGGCTTTCTCAGCGGTGCATTCGATTTTATTGCCGATATCGATTTTTCTTGGCTGGGGGAGACCAGCTTTGACGGCAATATCGATTTTTGGTCAGACATCGACATCGACCTGGATTTTGATGTGGACCTCGATATTGACTTTGACTTCGAAGGCGCCACCTGGTTCGAGGGACAGTTTGATTTCGATATCGATGACGACGCGCTGAACGAACCGATTCGCATTCTCACGGCCACCCATCCGGAGGGCACCACGGCATCCTCGTTCACCTTCATCTCCTGGCGCGGGGATCGCTACACGCTGGATGAAGATAGCTGCTACCTGGCCTGGGTCGAAAACGGAACGGTCACCTTGGCCAGTGCCAAGTGTGGCGAACGGGCCGGGGTGATGGTCTGCTCCAAACCGATCAACGGTGATTCGGAGGCGACCTGCAGTCAGTGCAGCCGCACCCTGGAGTGCGCATCGTGCGACATGGACGGGGAGCTCGACGACTGCTTGCCCAGCGAGGACGAAGGGAGTGCCGACGGGGACACGGACGCCGATACCGATGGGGATACCGACGCGGACACCGACGCGGATAC
>JANQET010000081.1 GCA_028278265.1 Myxococcota bacterium | reverse complement strand
CGATGTTGTCTCGGCATCGCCGTCCTTCTTCAGGTTGATTCATGCAATGGGGATTGTGAGCGCAGGAGGGTTCTTGGCAGTCGAGCAGCCCGTCACCATCATTGTCGATGTTGTCGTGGCACTTCTCCTTGGCCTCGGTGTCGATGTGACACCACGGAACTTTGTGGCAGGAGGGATCCGCGCAGTCGATGGCGTTGTCTCCATCGTTGTCCAGCCCATCGCTGCAGAGCTCTCCGATTTCATCGCCCGGCACGGGTCCATCGACAGGGGGAGCTGAGACATCTGCTGCCGTCTGATCGGCCAATGCGTTCGCTTCCGCTACTGTCGGGGCGACCGGCGGGGTTACACAGATCGCGAAAATGCCGCAATCCTGATCCTCACAGTCCACGTATTTGTCGCCGTCGTTGTCCGCTTTGTCCTGACACAAGGCCAAAGTGTTTTCCCCTTGGGGGGCAGCCTTCTTCTCCTGGGCCTTCGCCGGCGCGGCGAAAACCTGGATGATCGCGCCGACCGCCAACACTGCAACTATTGTCTTTGTCCGCATCTCCACCTCCGAACCCGGCACAACACCGGCTCTTTTCAAATTTGACACATCACTCGGCAAAGATGATCCGAAAAAACTAATCCTACTTGAAATTTGTTGAAATTATTTGGTTATTCGTGGTTGGATTCGTACCACAGCCCATTGGGACCCTGCACCATGCGCAAGTACGATGACGCGCGATACGGCGGGTGGGTGTCAGCCTTGGGTATTTTGGCCCCTCGGGGCAGCGGAGTACCGTTGGACCGGGTACCCCGATGGACGAATTGGGTGGTCGGCGGATACTTGTCCATGGTGACAAAGCGGTACCCCACCTTGTCCCGCTCGACCATTTGGTAGCGCCGGACCGTGTATCCCGGCACACCCACTTGGGTCACGATTTCCTCCCCCTGGGGCAACGCGGAATCATCTATGGTCCGCACCGGGAACGGCTGGGTGCCGACAATCTTCCTCAAGAGGGTCACCGTGTACAACCGTTTGGCTCCCCGTAGTTCGGCGCGAACCACGCCGTCGCCGACTTCGAAGTGAATCACAATCGGAATGTCGAAAGGATTCTTCACCTTCAGGTCCAGGTCCGGATAGCTCACCGTCGCGTCCAGACCGAGCTTGATGTAAGAGCTGGGCCGGGAGTGGGGTTTACGCTCCATGGTCTGCAGGCCGGCAAAGAACGACGCTGCGTAAAGGGTCGACGCAATCTGGCACGTGCCCCCGCCCATTCCCTCGACGAGAACCCCGCCGGCGATCACCGGCGCGTAGCGAAACCCCCGGGCTTCGTTGCGATCCCCCATGGCACCATTGAGGGAAAACGTCTCCTGGGGCATGATCACGTGACCATCCAGCATCGATGCGCCGAGCTTGACGTTGTAGGTACGGTCCCGATCTTTGCGCATGCGGGAGATTCTCGTCTCGAAAAAACCGAGAATGGCCGAGGTGTCGATATTCTGCAGTTCACTGGCTGAGATCGCAGCGGGTACCTGCTCGACGGCCAGCTGAATTTCGTTGACCTGTTGCCCAAGCGCCGTGTCGAGCCGTTCCAAGGTGGTGTAGACATCCATTGCCCGTCCGACCTCTTCGTTCACCACCCGGTCCCGTTTGAAGTCAAACCTCGCGTTCTGCGGTCGTCGATCGATTCGCTCTTTGAGCGATACCAACGCCTCGACCGCCGCGGTGGAGCGAAGGGTAATCGGCAAATCGAGCGCCACAGAGACCCCTTCGTCTTGATTCTCCCTGAAATATCGGGCGATTGGACTGCCTTGCCGGGCCAATCCGACCAGAATTTGACCCAACGATTGCATGTCCACGCCGGCCCCCAACTCGGCCCAGGTGGTTTGGTGGGTGAAGTCAGGACCTTTGAGAATCACTGTCGACTGCACCCGATCGCGGACCAGTTGAATCAACGCTTCGGGTCTCGGATCGCCGGTGGCCATTTCGATATCGTCGACCCAAACTCGATCCACTGCGGTGGCGGGTCGTTTCCACGGTTCAGTGACCACCAACGCGGCCAGGGCGCCGAGACAGAACATCGCCGAACTGAACAGGGCGTGCTGGAGATATGGATACCAAGGCTCGTCGACCCGGCGTTGGAGTGCGGGCCAAGGGGAAAGTATCCAATCTGTAATACGGCCGAACATCGTGTGTCCCTTTATACGCGGTTTCACTGTCGGCGAAATCAAAAATAAAAACGCTTTTGATGGGTATCGATCCAGTCGGTGGGTTGTCAAGAGTCGTTTGAAAGCCTACTGTCAAATTTCAATGAGGTACACCATGCGAATCACGCTTATTCTCCTGACTGCGATTGCGATTTGTGCTTGTAACGGCAGCGCGTCGAACACCAAGTCCGTTTCCCCGGCCGAGTCAGCCGAGGCACCGCCCGATCCGGGCAGATCGGTGGTCTGTCCGGTCTGTGGATTGACCTTCGGCCATCGCGAAGCCATTGACACCCACACCCACAAAGGCATCACGTACTACTTTCTGATTAAAGATCACCGGGAAGCATTTGCAGCGGATCCCGAAACGTATTTGAACTCCCCATAATGGCCTGATAAGATATCGCCCATACCCTACGTTAGGAGCACGCATGTCGTTTTTTTCAACACCCCAAAAGCTCGTCTTCCTGGTCGCGGCAGCTGCGGTCGGACTGACCATTCAATCGCCCGGCTGGAGTTGGAAGCAGACCAAGAGCACGGATACCAATCTCCCCCTCTCATGGGAGAGCTCCTGTTTCTACTATTCCTTGAACGAAGACGGTTCTGATAGCATCGCCTTCAACGACCTGGCTGCGTTGGCCAAACAGAGTTTCGACGCCTGGCAGAACGTCACCTGCTCATACTACCAATTCGTGCAGACGGCCCCCTCGGCGGTCGATGAGGTCTCTTTTCACCAGGACAAGGGCAATGTCAATTTGCTCGTCTGGCGAAAAACCGCTGCTTCGTGGAACCACAGCTTGTCCGCCGTGGCGCTGACCACCGTGAAATACGACCAGCAAACCGGCGAAATCCTGGACGCGGATATCGAGTTTAACGAGGCCCACTACCTATTTGGTTCCCAGGAGCAGTATCCCATTGATACCGATTTAATCGATCTGCCGAGCACGATGACCCATGAAATCGGCCACACCATCGGATTGGATCACTCGAGCGTGCACGAGTCCACCATGTTCGCCGTGACCGACCCGGGCGACACGAACAAACGGACCCTTTCCAATGATGACATCGAAGGACTTTGCCACATCTATCCCCTGGCCGAAGATCCCCAAGAGTGCGAAGAGCCTTATTGTGGGCTCGATCTCGACGGCACGTCGATCCATTGCGCCGACGGGGACAACGACTCGGGATGCCGTCTCGCACCGACGTTGAACCATACGAATCGACTTGGCTTGATCGGGGTGTTGGTCGGACTGTTTCAGTCCAACTGATGCTACTGTTATTCCGGCTGGGGGGTGCGCTGGATGATTTGGAATTCGACGCGGCGGTTTCTCGCTCTGCCCGTTCGCGTGATGTTCGGCGCCTTGGGCCGCTTGGGACCGTAGCCTTTGGCTTCGAGTCGGGCGCTGCTCACCCCTGCATCGATGAGGTACCGGCGCACTGAACGGGCCCGCCGTTCGCTGAGATCGACGTTGTAATCGACTTTGCCCCGGTTATCCGTATGCCCTTGAATCTCGACCAGCTGAATATCCGGGTTGGCGATGATGACGTGGGCAATTTCGTCCATCAGACCGAACGAGTCGGATTTGATCGCCGCCGAGTCGGTCTCAAAGTGTATTTTCTGTTTGATCCGGATGCGATCATCTCGCACGACCACTCGGGGATTTTTCGGCTTGGGGTTGAGCATCAACCGCACCTCGGTGCGCGTCTCCACCTTGAGCTCCAACGACGAGCGACGGTTGAAATAGCCTTCCTTTTCAACGGTGATGATGTATTGCCCTCCATCGACCTCTTTTTCCACGGTCCCGTCGACACCGGTGACCGCCTTGGCTCTGGTCGGTCCGTCAATGGTCACATCCGCGCCGACCATCGCTTTGCCGGCTTCATCGGACACGTGAATCACCACAGTCGATTTCTTTGGAATCTCCCGCAGGGGACAAGCCAGGGCCACTTCTCCGGTTTGGGGCACCGTTACGGTAAAGGTTTCCGCGTGATATCCATTTGCCTGCACAGCGACTGTAATTTCCCCGGCAGGCAGGGGATAGGAGCGGAATTGCCCTGAGGCATCGGTGATTTGAGGCGTGACCGGTTGTCCTTCGTACGTAATTACCGCGCCGGGAATTGGTTTCTCGGCCGACAGCACGTGGTGGACCTTGCCGGCGATGATCGCTGGAGGGGGATCGGGCGGCTTGATTTCGGGACAGGGCTCGGCCGGCGGGAGCACCGGTGGGTCCGGGAACGGATCAAAGTTGTAGCTCGCCCCGAAGAGAATGCGATAGGGGACCTCAGCGGCGAGCTCCTGAACCGTGGGGGCATATCCGGAGATGCCGACATCCAATCCCAGGTCGATGGCCAGTGATTCCACGGGAAGAAGAATGCGCGTGCCAAAGGTGATCACCTGGCGAAATCCGGCGGCCCCCCGCTCGGCCATACATCGATCGACGCTGAGGGTTTCCGGGATGTCCGGGCAGATGAAGTCCTGCCGGTTCACCGGAATTTCCAGCCGATACTCGACGATGGGGGTCACGTAGGGCAGGGCCATATCAATACCCACACCGATGCGCAGTTGGTCATTCCGATCAATCTGCAGGGCAAACCGTTCCACCGGGCTCATGCACCCCTTGTACGTCACTTCGTCCCCTTGTCCGGTCGGCGTACCGCAACCGCCCCGGCGCTCTTCCAGGTCGGCGATGAGATTGGCCGCATTGTCGAAAAAGTAGCCGGCATTGAGGTGCGCTCGGACCGGCATCTCCGGCGTAATTTCCGCAATATCAAAGCTGGCGAGAGCGTCGAAGCCATAGCTCGTGCCGTCCCACCCCATCGTCATGTCGCCGACGGCGTTCATGAAGCGAACACTGGCTATCGCACCGACGGTGACCCAGGGGGCCAGCTCGTAGAACCCCTTGATACCGAAATCCATATCGCCGATGGTCTGAAACAGGCGGGGGTATTCCCGGGTGTTGTGGTTGGCCATCGCCTGCATGCCGCCATAGATTTCTAGGAATTCGAATGGTGTGATGCGGGCATTGAGATCTCCCCACATATAGGTGTTCTCGTCAGCCGGATTCTGTTCGTCTTGGGGGATCAGGTACTGGGTATAGTAAAAATAGGCGCCGTGAACACCGGTACCGAAGGTTCCCGCGTCATCTGAGCCGGCTTCGACGATGTGCAGCAATCCGGTGGTCCCACGAAGATTGGAATGGTGGCGCTGGGCCCCCCATTCCCAGGTGCTGAGCTCGTCGCGAGCAGTTTTGGGCTGCTCTTCGGTGCTCTCACCGGCCGCCGCTCCGGACAGCTGTGCGCTCAGCGCATCAGCGGCGATTTGGCCGGATGCTTCGGCGCCGGCAGCGACGTCGTCACTGTATTCGGGCGGGCCCGCTGCCTCGTCATCACTGTAAGTCGGTACGCCGGCGGCGACTTCATCATCGTACTCGGGATCGTGGTCGCTCGCCGGTTCGCCGGCCTCCTGAGAAACCACTGCCAACGGCAACAGGAATACACTCATTGACAACAGGCAGATCCAAATTGAGGAAATTGACTTTGCCATTCGTCCGCTCCTTATCGAATAACGGTTTTAACCTAACCCCGTACGTTCACTGTATAACTTGGATGAAAGTCTACCCTATTTTATCTAAATACCCAAAAATTAGCGAAAATCGGCTCGGGATGGTTTGGTGGGGGACGGCTAGAGAGCGAAGTTGGCGACGGTGATCGAATCCTTTTTGACTTTGACTTTCTTGACCCGTTTCTTGGTTCGACTCGCTTGAAACGTAAACGTGTACGTACCGGGTTTGAGATCATGGATTTGGTATACCCCGTCCTTGGTCTTGGCGTATCCCTTGGTCGCTGTGCCCTTCCTCACCATGACCACGCCGTTGACCACTTTATTGTTCTTGTCCCGCACCGTTCCGACCACCTTCTTGATTTTGCCTTTTGCCAGACTGCGGCCCCTGTTGGGATCGCTGGAGTGGTCGTGGTGTATCGGTTTGTCGTTGGGTCTCGGCCGGGCCCGGGCCGGTGCCAACGTGCCGCCGGTGGGTCCCGGAGTGTTGGACACTTTGACCCGCAGCTCCACCAAGCTGACATTCCCGACGGTCACGGTCGAGTTGTAGGGGCCGTCCTTGAGCCCGCCGAACGATTTACCGGACACGGACCAGCTGCCCGGGCTTAAACCGGTGATCGTACAGGTTCCGGCCGTGGTATTGCAGGTTCGTTTGAGGTTGCCCCGCCGCGCCTCGGCAGTGCCGTTGACCACCCGACCCTTCGTGTCTTTCATCTGAATCTTGATCTTGCCCTCGTTGGCGCTGACGCTCGTGCTCAGCATCAACAACGCGCAACACACCAGTATCGGCGCGGTGTATTTGACCATCATCGATTTCACCCTTTGTGAATGGTTCATGGTTATCTTTTGACCGTCGCTTGACTCGACCTATTCAACCGGACAACTCAATCCTTTTCCCACGCTTTATTCCACAACGTCTTGGCCGTTTTGGCCACCGCTTTCTGCATCCCGGCGATGAAAATGTAGATCGCCCGCTCCTCGTATTCGGCCGGCCGCCACGGGCGAACGTACTCCCCGCCGGAGCTGCCCAGGGGATGAAACACGCTGGCCTCACCGCGGCCAAAGCTGCCCGTGGCACCGATGGTGATGTCATACCCGTAATTCTGATATCCGACAGAAAGCGCGCCGCCGAACCGATGAATCCGCGTGAGTTGGGGGTGATCGCTGTCGGTCAGTTTGGGGGCAGACGAAAAATCGGTAAACACCCCGCCCCGCAGGGTGAAGCTCTCCCCGATACGCCACTCCCCGCCCAGGTTGGTGTTGACCACCGGCCGGCGTTTGATGCCCTTGACGATGCCTTTGTCGTACCATTCCGGACTGGGGATCGGACCATCGACCGATCCGTTCTGCTCGAGCTCGGCCTGGTACTGTTCGAATCGATCGGTGACCGGATCCCCTTCGATACGGCGATAATCGATGGGGAGGTGCAGGGCCACGTCGAGGTCGATCACAAAATCGCTCAGCCCCATAAAAGCAGCACCGGCACGCAGGGAAAGCGGTCGTTTGCGCGTGACCTCCAGGCCGTATTTGTCGGAGTAGAACTCGATATAGTCATCCCCGGTGTTCTCTACGCTGGCGATGCCGCGGGTTTGATCGAGCGCGCCGGAAGTCTCCATCAGCCACAAATCGCCCAACACGATACTCGGAGAAGTAACCGTGAGACCCAGCCGCCAATTCTGGTGGGGCGTCCACAGCGCACCGAGCTTGAATATCAGCGAGACGACGGTGATCTCCAAGGAGGACTCCATGAAATCGAGATAGCCACAGCTGTAAAGTGAGCACTCCTCGGCGCCGCCCAAATCCCGGTACCAGTTGATATCCAGCCGGCGTTTGTAGGTGGCTTCGGAGAGGTAGGCGGAGAGCCCCAGTCCCCACTGTTCGGCAATGCGCAGGCCATAAGACACGCCGGTCCAGATATCCTTGTGGGATTCCGAGAGGGTGTAGGTCTCCCGGTCGACGAGAGCGCCCTCGCCGGCCCACAAGGATATCTGGACCGGCGTGTCTTATGGCCTGCGCATTGCCGAACAGTGGGGACTGGGGCTCTCCGCCTACCTCTCCGAAGCCACCTA
>JANQET010000061.1 GCA_028278265.1 Myxococcota bacterium | reverse complement strand
TGAAAGACGATTGGACGTGTGGAAATCCCCCCGGCCCCCTTTTTCAAAGGGGGAAATCGCTTGCTTTACCCATCAGTGTGCGGTTGAAACAGCACTAGGGTGGCGATCTCGATTCTCTGGGGAAATACTCCTGATCAGAACCGGGACAGTAGCGGTTCCACTTCGCCTGCAGAGGTTTCTTACTCCAGTAGATGATCCGGCAGTAGCCAATACGGGGACGGGTACACCCCCGTATGTGGATATGGGCGCGTACGAGTTTCAACCGGCGGGGCGCTGAGGTTCACCTATCGGCCAAATTGGCCGCCCAGGCGGCGAAGACCGCTAAACTTTCGATCTGATGCACCCCCTCGATCTCCGGCAACTGATCATTTCCACCCACCGCGATGACCGATTTTTGGGGCAGCGCCTCCCGTAGGGTTCGCAGATGCTTTAACCCTGTCACCAGATCCGACGAGGCGGCCATCCCGATCACCACGGCCAGGACTCGCGGTTCCTCAGCGGTGCGCACGATATCTTCCAGCGGGGTGTTGGGGCCCAAGAAGATCACCTGCAGGTGGTTGAGCGCCAAAAACACGGCGGACATGTGCAGACCGAGGCTGTGCAGCTCCCCGGGAAGGTTGGCCAACACCACCCGGCCGCCCCGGGCTTGCCGGGAGAGGGGCCGCCACTGGCCAGCGAGAAAGTTCTGCGCGATTTCACTGGCAAAATGCTCCTGCCCCACCGTGTAACGCCCGTCCTCCCAGCGGTCACCGACCTCCCGAAAGAACGGTACCACGCAATTCGTGATGAAGTGAAAGGCACCGTATTGGGACCAGGCGCGGCTGAATCCCAACTCCAGTCCCACCGCATCGAGCCGCTCCACGAATTCGAGCCAGCGGAGGAGCTCCGTTTCGTGATCCGATGAAAACAGGGGCCCCGGCGGCGCCTGGGTTGCCCGTCGGGCGTCGTGAACGATCTCCTCGAGCTCTTCCTCGTTGGCCAGCACCGCGTACGAGGGCTTGTAGCCCAGCTCGATCACCTCGCGGATCAGGCGCAACCGCTGAACGATGTCCCACGGATAGCGCCGGTGACCGGACTCTCGCCGCACCGGTTTGGGAAAACCGTAGCGCCGTTCCCAGTTGCGCAGGGTCTCCACCGCTATCCCGCTCGCCTTGGAGAGCCCGCCTATACTAATGTAGCCAGTTTCGTCATTTGATATCGTCATTGGATGTCCCATTTGTACTAACCCTCCTATTCTTTGTCAAATATAATTATTGACCAGAAAATAGCAAGTCACTCTTGACAAAATTCTGTTCAATAGTTAATCAATAATTAGTCAAACTGAACACACCGGCGCCGCGGGACGGCTCGGTCACCACGGAGGAGAAATATGTTGGAATCGACGAATGGCCTTAACAATACACTGCTGAACCTGCCCATTTTTCAGGCCGAATGGGTGCTTTGGCTGCTGATCGGTCTGTCCATCGCCTCGGTGGCGGTGATGATCGAGCGCGCCATCTTCTACCGCCGCCATTTAATAGATGTAGAGAAAGTAAAAAAAGAGCTCAGCTCCCGACTCGAACAGGGCAACTTGGGCGGTGCGGCCAGTTATCTCGAACAGTTCGACAGCCTGGAGACCAATGTGGTGCTCTACGGCCTGCGGGACCACCGGCTGGGACCGGAGTCGGTCGAGGATCTCATCTCCAGTGCCGCCCGCAATGAGCGGAGTCGTTACGAGCGTCGGCTCAACTTCTTGGCCACCGTGGCGAGCAACGCCCCGTTCATCGGATTGTTCGGCACTGTGCTGGGCATCATCCGCGCCTTCAACGATTTGTCGGCCAACATGAATGAGGCGAGCAACGCGGTGATGGCCGGCATCGCCGAAGCGCTGATCGCTACGGCCGTCGGTTTGCTGGTCGCCATCCCCGCTGTGATCGCGTTCAACTTCTTCAAGGCCAAGGTGAACCGCCTGGCCGACAACATGCACCTGCTCGCCGGCATTCTGCTGGCCAACTTTAAATCGGCCAGTCCGCTGACCCCGGCGCCGGTAACCCACACAGAGGAGAGCTGATCATGGCCGCGCCAATTCAATCCAATGACGACGGGGTTATCTCGTCGATCAACATCATCCCGTTCGTCGACATTGTGCTCGTGCTGCTCATCATCTTCATGGTGACCTCCACCGCGATCGTCAAGGCGGCGATCAAGGTCGATCTGCCCCAGGCGGCGGCGGCTGGTTCTGAGGTCGCCTCGACGGTCAACATCGTGCTCACGCTCAACGGGGAGCTGGCGCTCAACGGTGAAGCGGTCACCTCCGAGCAAGCGGCAAACCGGCTCAAGTCGATGACCCAGGCCGAGCCGGATCTTCAGGCGGTGATCTCTGCCGACAAAAAGCTGCCCTACGGCCGGGTGGTCGAAGTGGTCGATTTGGTCAAGCTGAGCGGGGTGCGCACCTTTGCGCTGAACATCGAACGCAAAACCGTGGCCCGGAAATAGGGAGGCGACCATGCTTCGTGCGGTAACCCCGACAACACTCAAAACGGTGGACAGCTCATCGCCCCCCTCGCCGACGCCCTTTCCCGCTCGGCGCGCGGAACACCGCCGACAAGCCGCTCGGCGATTGGCCGGCCGGGTGGTGAAGCCGGTCGAGCGCGAGCCGAATCAACCCAGTGCCCTCTCCTTGAGCCGGCCCCTCGGGTTCAAGCAGATCTTATTGGCTGTTGCGTTTGCTCTGGCAGCCCTTGCGGTCCACGGGGGTATCATCGTGGCGGTCGGCCTGCTGGACCGGGGGGGGCACGCCGACCTACGACCCTCTGCGCCCATCCGGGAAACCGTGGTGGTCGATTTTGTCGAGCCGCCGCCCCTGCCCGATCCGGTGCCGTCGGTAACACCCCCCGAGCCCCGGACGACAGTGGCCGAGCCCACACCGGCTCCGTCCCCCAAAAAAGCGCGCCCCAAGACGCGACCCAAACGGGTCATTCAAGCCGATCCGGTGGACGTGGCACCGACGCCGATCGAGGCCAAGCCGGTGGAGCGGCGGCGCGTGGTGGGGTTGAGT
Organism: Myxococcota bacterium; assembly: GCA_028278265.1. GTDB lineage: Bacteria > Myxococcota_A > Polyangia > JAAYKL01 > JAAYKL01 > JANQET01. Next base: position 123 of record JANQET010000061.1, on the reverse strand, counting down.
TACGAATCGACGGTTCAAGGGGGATCCGGTCCGGCATTTGCCGTGGGCAACACGCGGATGGGGGACACGGCCAAACGAGCCGCGGCGCCGACATCGGTCGAGAAGCTCACCCCGAGCACCGGT